>PMLH01000435.1 GCA_003159055.1 Myxococcales bacterium | reverse complement strand
CCGGTGATGGCGGATTCGTCGACGGAAGCCACCCCTTCGATCACCTCGCCATCCCCTGGAACCAGCTCGCCCGCTTCCACAACCACCAGGTTCCCGGTGCGCAGGTCATCGGCCAACACCGATTCCTCTTTGCGCGTGCTCGCGTTCAGCCGACGCGCCGTGGTCTGGGTGCGCATCTTGCGCAAGCTTGCCGCCTGGGCTTTGCCGCGTCCCTCGGCGACCGCCTCGGCCAGATTGGCGAACACCACGGTGAACCACAGCCACAAGCTGATGGCGATGGTGAACCACAAAGGCGCCGATGTGGCGGTGGGCGCGATGGCGTCGCGAATGGCAATCAACGTCGTAAGCACGCTGCCAATCTCGACCACGAACATCACGGGATTGCGGATCACTTTGCCTGGCGACAGCTTGCGCAGGCTTTCCTTGGCGGCCTCCTTGAGGATGCCGCGATCGAAGAGTGCAATAGCTTGGGCTTGCGAACGCATTAGAACACCTTTCCTGCCTGGGCCACGAAATGCTCTGCGACCGGGCCGAGAGAAAGCGCCGGGAAGAACGTCAACGCCCCGACGATCAAGATCACGCCGACCAAGAGCCCGGAAAACAGCAAGCCTTGCGTCGGGAAAGTCCCCGGCCCCTCGGGCACCGGTTGCTTGCCGCGCATAGATCCCGCAATCGCCAGCACCGGGACCATCATGAAGAAGCGGCCGAACAGCATGGCGATACCGAGAGCTGTGTTCCACCACGGCGTATTGGCATTGAGCCCGGCAAAGGCAGAGCCGTTGTTTCCCGCAGCGCTGGAGAAGGCATAGAGGATCTCCGACAACCCGTGAGGTCCGGCGTTGTTGAGCGACGAGGTTCCGTAGGTCGCGGCGGAAGCCCAGGCCGAGAAGCCGAGAATCACCAGCGGAAAGACGAGGATGTACAGCATCGCCAGCTTCATTTCTCTACCCTCGATCTTCTTGCCCAAATACTCGGGCGTGCGGCCGACCATCAGCCCGGCGATAAAGACCGACAACAGCACGAAAACCAGCATTCCGAAAAGCCCTGCGCCTACCCCGCCAAACACGACCTCGCCAAGCTGAATGTTGATCAGTGGAACCAAGCCGCCAATCGGATTGAAGCTGTCGTGCATGGCATTGACGGCACCGCAGGACGTTCCGGTCGTTACGGTGGCCCAAAGCGCGGAATTCGCGACACCGAAGCGCGCCTCCTTCCCTTCCATGTTGCCAAGCCCGTGATCGAGCGGCAGCGAAGCAAGGGCCGCGCTGGGGTGAGATTCGGAGGCGTAGGCCGTCGCGATTCCCGCAACCAAAAGGACCGCCATCGCGGCGAGGATCGCCCAACCTTGTTTCTGATTTCGCGCCATTCGCCCGAAGGTGTAGGTCAGCGCGGCCGGAATACAGAGCAGAAGCAACATCTCGATGAAGTTGGTGAGCGGGGTCGGGTTTTCGAAGGGATGCGCGCTGTTTGCGTTGAAGAAACCTCCCCCGTTGGTGCCCAGCTCTTTGATGACCTCCTGCGAGGCCACCGGCCCCATCGGAATCACGGAAGACGCCCCTTCGACGGTGGTGACGTGCAGGTACGGCGAAAGATTCTGGACAACCCCCTGCGACACGAGCAGCAGGGTAAAGATCACGCTGATCGGCAGCAGGACGTAGACGATCGACCGAATCACGTCGACCCAGAAGTTGCCAAGGCCGTGGCTTTCCTTTTCGCTCGGCTTGCGCACCAAGCCCCGCGCAAGCGCCAGCGCCACACCAAGCCCCGCCGCCGCGGAGGTGAAATTGTGCCACGCCAATCCCGCCATCTGGGTGAGATAGCTCATGGTGGTTTCACCCGAGTACGACTGCCAGTTGGTATTGGTGGTGAAGCTGACTGCGGTATTGAAGGCTAGATGCTCCGAGGGCGGAGGCAGTTTTTCAGGATTGAGCGGCAACACGTGCTGAAGCCGCTGGATGAGATAGGTCACCAGCACGCCAAGCACACTGAACAGAAGCAGCGACACCGTGTACTGCTTCCAGTCCTGCGTCTCGGCCTTTCTGAGGCCGGTCAGGCGAAGCGCAAGCCGCTCGACTGCGCCCAAGCTGCGGCGAAAGGGCGGGGTGTCATTTTCGAAAACCCGATACAGGTAGATGCCGAGCGGCTTGGTGAGCGCGGCGATCACCAGCAAGAAGAGCAGAATCTGAAACCAACCGTTTGCAGTCATGGGTGTTCCTCAGAAACGTTCCGGTTTCAAGAGCGCGTAGACCAGATACACGGCGAGGGCAACAGCGGCGAGCCCTCCCAAGGCGTAGTCGAGATTCATGGAGGCTCCGGATTAGAGTTTTTCGAACGACCTGGCATAGANNAGAGCCAGGCGATGACGAAGAAGCCCGAGGTAACGAGAACGAATAGAAGGTCTTTCATGACGACACCCAACCCAGCATGCCGCGTGCCATCGGCCAACACGGTGCCGCGCCGGGTTTCGGCCTGCGTGAAGGGGACCGAGGTTGCAAACCGAAATGGGGGTCGCGTTCCGGATTGAAGAATGCACGCCTTGGTCGCCAGACGTGCGGGGGATCCCCAAGAATCCTGGTGACCGCGGCGGTGTTTCTTGGCGCGTTGCTTGCTACAATCCCCCCTCGCCCGTCATCATGAGCACCCCATCTACCCGGCCACGTGCGGAGGACTTCCTTGAGCTGGTGCAGCAAAGCAAACGCGGCCGCCTGAAGCTGTACATCGGCTTTGCCGCCGGGGTGGGCAAGACCTACCG
>PMLH01000047.1 GCA_003159055.1 Myxococcales bacterium | reverse complement strand
GGCCAGCACCTGCACCCAGGCGGTCGCATACAGTGCCCACGGGAACAGCGGCATGCGCATCCAGGTCATCCCCTTGGCACGAAGGCGATGGATCGTGGTGATGAAGTTGAGGCCGGTAAGGATGGAGGAGAATCCAATCACAAATGCGCCGAGCACAGCCATCGTGACGTTGGTGCCAGTGGTTACGCTGTAGGGAACGTAGAACGACCAGCCGGTGTCAGGTGGCCCGCCGCCAGTGAAGAGTGAGGTCAGCGCAATCGTGCCGCCACTCATGAACAGGTACCACGACAGCAAGTTGAGGCGCGGAAACGCCACGTCCTTTGCCCCCAGCATGATCGGCAAGAGGAAGTTTCCGAACACAGCAGGCAGGCCAGGGATCACGAACAGGAAGATCATGATCACGCCATGCAGAGTAAAGAGCGCATTGTAGGTGGTGGGCTTCATCAAGGTCGGGCCCATGGTCAGCTGCTCGAGACGCATGAGTACCCCGAGGGTCATTCCCACCAGGAAGAACACCATCATGGCGACGAGGTAAAGGATTGAGATGCGCTTGTGGTCGGTGGTAAGCAGCCACGAGAGAATTCCCTTGCGCCCCGTTGCGTAGAAGCTGGGTTCACTGTGCGGATGACCGATACTCTGAGCGGCAGCGGCGGCGGTGGTCACGACGGCTCCTTCGAGGATTTTGATTCTGGCTCCGCCCGCTTTCTTTTGCCTTTGGCGGCAACAGCCACCCCAAAGCCGATGGCGAGAGCGATGGTAAAGCCGGCAGCGACCCGTGTGACATCGAGGTAGTACCGGCGTCCGGCGGGGTCGAAGGTGTAGCAGAACCTGAGGAAGCGGGAAATGGTGGGGCCGGTGCGGCCTTGGGTTGCCTCGGCGACGGCCATCTTCACGTCGAAGGGCAGAAAGGTCACCCCGTAGAGGTAGCGCGCGATCTTGCCCGTCGGCGACAGCACCATGATGGCACCAGCATGGATGTAGTCCTCTCCCTGTTTGGCGAAGCGAAAACCAACCGAATCGGCCAGCCGCTTCGTGGAGACCGGATCGCCGGTCATGAAGCGCCATGCGTTCTGGTCGAAACCGGGGCCGAGCTGCTTGACGTAGTTCGCCTTCTTCAACCCCGCTAGCTCGGCGTTGTCGCGCGGATCGAAGCTGACCGTCAACACCTGAAAGTCTTTGCCCGGCACTTGATCGGTGCGCGACAGTAATTCCGCGACGCCATTGAGCAGTGGCGTGCACAGCCCGGAGCAACGAAAATAGTTGAGGGTCAGGATGGTCGGCTTGTCGAGCAACTTGCGCAGCGGAACGCGTTCGCCCTGCTCGTCGACCAGGACCAGATCGAGCGGAACCGTGTCGCCCAACTTCTCGTCGATACCGACATTGAGCGGGGGCTCGGCGGCGTTCGCGCGTTGAGCCGACTCGGACCCAAGAGTGACCAGTGTACACGCCAGCAAAGCCGTGATGGATGATTTCATGGTTGAGCCTGCCCTTCGGGTTGGTTTTCCGTCAGTGCCTCGCGCCCAAGCAACGCGCCCACCACCTCTTGCCATTCGGCGGCCGTCATGCTGGCGACGGATGGCGCAAATCCGTTGCTTGGTGCTCCAGCAGTCCATCCACGTGCGACATCCTGCCAATCTCGGCCGGGCTTGGTGTCTGCCACGGTGCGCGCCACGTGGTCCGGGTTGGCGATTGCAGAGCGAAGCAGATTTGCCGACGCCGACCTGTCGATCGCGGACGGGTAATGAATCGGCGGCGGCGGCGACTGCTCTGCGACCATCTTCTTGATGGCAAGGCTGACCGGAATGCGATTCGGTATGTGCACGCCTTTCGAGCGGAACTGGTCTTCGAGACTCTGCGTGGCCGTCGGATCCTCTGGGCCGTGGTCAAAGGCTCCCAGGCTGCGCACGTAGTGAACCAAGGCCATCCGGTCCGCTGGCGCGATGAAGTCAAACGCATTCATGCCGCTGCCCTTCACACCGCGAGCAAGCGTATTGAAGATGTCGGTGACGCGATAGCCGTTCTTCCAGCCGTTGGTCTCAGCAAAATTACGCGGCCTTGGATTCAGCGTTCCGCTCGCAGGCCCATCGCCGCGGCCGCTATCGCCGTGGCAACTGCTGCAGTTCACCGCGAACAGTGCCTTGCCCCGGCCCAGCAGCTTGGGCGTAGATGTCATCACGGTGGCCGGATCGACGGGCGGTAGGTCACGTCCCTTGGTTGCCGGCGCGTCGGCTTGGCTGAGCCAGCCGGCGCTGAGCGCAGCCTGCGGACCGGAACCTTGGCGTGGCCGGGGCTTGCGTTCGCGTATGAGGGAGGGAACCACAATCAACGCGAAGACTGCAAAGGTCATAACCACGCCCGAGGGCAAGGCGTAGCGCTTGGCCAGGCCCTGTGCCTCAGCTTCCCAAGACGTCGGTTTCTCTGGGGTGCTCATGGTTGCCACTCCAGGCCTTTGATCAGCAAGGGGTCACCAATCGGCATGTCTGCCCCGCGGCCCATCACCCTGCGAATCTGCAAGAAGCCGAGCCCGAGGAACAAGAGAGCCATGCTAACTTCCGGCCAGCCGAAGACTGGACTACCCAGAACAGGGAAGATCAGCCAATAGAGATCGATGAAGTGTCCCAAGAGGATTGACAGAGTCGCCAAGTACATGACCTTGGCACTCCTCTTTCCGGCACTGCCGATGAGCAAGACAAACGGCACGAAGAAATGAAACAGCGGCAGCAGTAGTGCCACCGCCTGCCAGTCGCCTTCGATGCGATGCTTAAACCAAACCACCTCCTCAGGAAGGTTCGCATACCAAATCAGCATGTATTGTGCGAAGCCGATGTATGCGTAGAAGACCGTGAAGGCAAGGCCCAGTGTGCCGAGGTTGTAGTAGTGCTTGGACGTGACCTCGGGCAAACGTCCGCGCCGGATGAGAGACAGAACCCCTTGCGCCATGGCGGCGATGCCGGTCAAGAAGGTCCCGGCGAAGAGGTACACGCCGAACATGTCGCTGTACCATTCGGGTTCAAGGCTCGAAATCCAGTCGAACGCAACGATCGTGACGCTGAAGAAGAAGACCACCATGAAAAGTGG
>PMLH01000061.1 GCA_003159055.1 Myxococcales bacterium | reverse complement strand
CAAAGAAACTCCGGCAGGCTGACCTGGGCTCTGGTTACCAGGTCGACGTTGAAGGCAACTTGACCGGACCGGCTGATACTCGCGATCTACCGAGCAACAAATCTCTCGACGAGATCGGGGCCGGCAGTGCGGACAGGGCGAAGGCGGAGATCGCCAAAGAAGTCCAAGTACGTGGTGCAATCGCGGATCGCAACGTGGGCGAGAGCGGCGCTGCGGATGACAAGGCCCAGCGCGCAGACCTTGAGAAGTCCATGCTCGGATACAGCACCGTGAAGGCCGCGAAGTGGGCGGCGCGGAGGCCAGAAATGGTCGACGACGGGGAAGCGGTCGGCGCTGCCAAAGCGGCCGGCAAGAACTCGACCTCGGATTTTCTGGCGGCGGCCGACAAGAGGCTTGCCGCACTCAAGGACGGTGTGGCGCCACCCACTGGCTCTCCACAGGCGGCTGGCGTGGCCGGCGCGGGACCGGCGCGGGCAGGCAGTGACTTGATGCCGGCGGAATCGCAGGCTCAGCCCTTCGAAGCTGGCGCAGTTGGGGATATGCGGATTGGCGGCGAAGTGGGCCCCGATCAGACCGTTCGACAGGGAAAATTCCTCGACTGCGTTCTGGTCAATGAGATTCGCGCCGACTTGATGGAATCGCCAGCGATCGCCATGGTCTCGCGCGACTTCGTCTCCCTGGTTGGGCAGTACGTGCTCATTCCGGCGGGGGCCAAGCTCGTCGGAGCCGCGGGCCGCGTTCAGAATCTACAGCAGGCGCGGGTCTATCTGCGTTTCGATCGTGTTCTATTCCCCGACCAGCGAAGCGCGCATTTTCCGACACGGAAGCTACCTGCGGTCGATGGGCGAGGTGCGGTCGGGACTGAGGGCGACGTGGATCGGCACTTCATGCTGATGTTCGGCAGTGCCGTCATGCTGGGCCTACTCGATGGACTGGCCGCGGTGGTCGAGGGTGCGAACAACTCGGCCACGCCCACGGCTCGCGAGCTCATCATGGCACGCACGAGCATGAACCTGTCTCAGGTCGTGAGCGGCATCCTGGCTCGCTACGGGAATGTCGTTCCGACGATCACGGTGGAGGCCGGCGCGACGATGAAGGTGTTCTTTGCCGAAGACGTCCAGATGAGCCCCTACATGCTGGCGCGTGACTTGTCGTGGGTAAAGGCAGGAAGGCGGTAGAAGATGGTCTCGCTCGGTCTGTTGATGTTTGTTGTTCTTGCGGCGCCGCCCAGCGCAGAAGCTGGCTCTTTGAAGACCTTGCTCTCGCCCGAGCAAGCCGAAAAGCTGGCGATGAAGCTCGCCGAGAGGCGCCCGTTTCTCGATTCACTCGAAGCCAAGTCTTGGCAGGGCCGGCAAACCATGGGGCTCTTTTTCACGAACGCCGACTACCGCGTCCTCAACGGAAACCCGGTCTTTGGGTACTGGGACGCTGGCGGGTTCAGGTGGACTGACAATCGCATTTCTTGGCAGGGCATCGTTTCGGTCGGCAAGTCCTGCAAGGCAATATCACCCAGGGCGTGGGATCTGGCCTTTGGCTACGTAGCTGAGAAGCACGGCCTTGTCATAGAGAAGACCGCTCCCTTGCGTATCCAAGGCGCGTGCGTGTGGGCCGTCACCGAGACGTCGCTCAAAGAGCCGGTACGCGGCGTGTTCATGGAGATGCAGCTCGATAGCCCTTCAGGGACCTTCCGCTGGCGCTATTCGCGAGCCAATCCCACCATCGAAGGCGCCATAGGCGCCGCAGTAGAACTGCCCATCCTCATCGGCAAGAAGATTAACCAGGAAGGCGGCACCACCCATGCTGACTGAAGCACAACGCCTAGGCCGTACAGTTGGCTGGAGCGACGCGCTCCGAACGGCGCTATTTCCTCTCCTCGGTCTTATCGACGACGTTCGCATCACCGAGATCGAAGCAAACGGATTCGACGACGTTTGGGTAAAGGGCTCGCCCTGGTCAGGCCACCGCAAGACCAATGTGTCGTGGGCATCGCAGGAGGATTTTCGTCTGGCCTGCATTCGTGCCGCCGAGGTCATCGGCAGACAGGTCAGCGAGGCGAGCCCGCTTTGCAACGCACGTCTGCCCGGCGGTGAACGTGTGAATATCGCTGTACCTCCGGCGTGCGCGAAAATCGCGCTCACGATACGGCTGTTTCCAGCTGAGACCATGACCTTCGAAAAGCTCATGGAGCTCGGTTCGATCGACGCGCACGTACGGATGATGCTCGAATCGCTGGTGCTCGCGCGGAAGTCGATGCTCATAGCGGGCGGTACCGGTTCAGGAAAGACGTCGCTCTTAAACGCGATGTCGCAGGTGATTCCCGGCCACGAACGAATCGTGACGATCGAAGACGCACGTGAATTGCAGATCCAGCAACCCAACTGGGTCGCCATGGAAACGGTTGAGCCTTATCACGGAGCCGGAGGGCGCGTGAGCATCGGTGACCTCGTGAAGAATGCGCTTCGCCAAACACCCGACCGGATCGTGGTTGGAGAAGTTCGCTGCGACGAGGCGTTCTATCTTCTCCGTGCCTTGTCGACCGGCCATGGCGGAGGCCTGGGCACCATTCACGCAAACGACGCCGACGATGCTCTTCACCAGCTGCAGTTGCTCGCGCAAATGGCGGATGTGGCCGGACTAACGGCCGCAACCGTGGCGTCGATGGTCGGCCGTGCGGTCGACGTCGTCGTCTACCAAGGCTACTTCGAAGATGGAAACGCAAGGCGCGTGTCGGAAATCTTGGAGCTTGAACGCCCCGGTGTTGCCCTTGGAACCAGCGGCCAGATTGCGTATCGCTACCGGCGTCTGCTTGAGTGGAAGCCGGAGGTCGGTGATTGGACATTCCCGCAGCGGCCATCAGAGGCGCTTCTGGCAACGCTCAGGCGGAAGCAACTTGCTTGGCCAAGCGAGAGCGAGCGGGCAGGGGAGCGAGGTGGAGCATGCAACTGATTCCTGGATCTGGCGGCATCGAACTGGGCCTCGGCCTCTGGCGCCGAACGAGGCCTGGCGCTGAAGCACCTGTGACCAAGTGGTTCGTGTGCAGTTTCGTCGGTGCGGCGACGGTGGTGATTGACCGGTGGGGGGCGTCCTGGTCGAAAAGG
>PMLH01000217.1 GCA_003159055.1 Myxococcales bacterium | reverse complement strand
TTCCACCCCGCTGCCCGCGCCGCAATAGGCCGGGTTGCGTGATACTTTTCCACCATGTTTCCGCGAAGGCTGTCCGTCCTGCTTACGACGCTGTTGCTGCTTTGGGGCTGCGGCAAGAGCAACAACGACAACTGCCCCGGACTTTGCCCGGACGAGACCGTCATGCCAACCATGACCATCTCGACGGGCGACGGTTCTGCGTCGATCGCCAGCGCAAAAATCGTCGGCGGCCCGTGCGCGTATCTGCTGATTCACTCGGCCGGTGAAGTCGGTGCGCCCACCACCTACGCCGCGGTTCAGGTGACCTACAACGGCCCGCGCGACATTCCTCCCATGTGCATCGTCGAGTTGACCTCGCGGTCGGGGCAGGTCGAAACGATTGCCCCGCAGGTCAAATCGCGGGAGGATCAAACAAACTGCTGCCCGTATGGAACGTGCTGCTCACAGGACGGCGCCGTGACAGCCAAGCGTTATCACCTCGAGTTCGATCCGGCAACACAGACGGTTTCTTTTCCGCCGGCGCCCGACGGTGGTTTCGTCAGCGACGCCGCCGACGATCGCCAGGACGCGCCCGCGGCGGAAGAAGCCCACGATTCTCTCGCTGTCGACACGTCCGGTTTCGACCTCGGCGGCGTCGATTCAGAGATCGACGGAGCAACTGTGGACGTCGCCGACATCGACGCTGCGGGTGTCGATGCAACGGATGAGATCGATCTTGCGGCCGACTCTTGAGCGCAACCTCAACACACGCCCTTTCGGCCGACGAGGTCAAGCGGGCCGCGCGAGCCGTGGGGTTTTCCATGGTCGGGCTTGCCCGGGCAGAGCCCTTGGATCCGGGCCCGCTCCACCGTTGGCTCGAACTGGGATACGCCGCCGGGCTCGCATCCATGCACCAGCGAATCGACGAGCGACTCGACCCCGCGGTCGTCGTGCCGGGTGCAAAGACCGTCCTCGTCCTCGGCATTCCCTACGACGCCGGGAGGCTACCAAGCGATGCCGCCGAGCCGGTGGTCGCCCGCTACGCCCGTGGCCGCGACTACCACTATGCCCACCGCGATCGCATGCGCCTTCTGCGCGGGCGACTGCTCGGATTGACGCCGACGCTACGAAGCTATGCTTGCGTCGATGCCGGTGCGGCGATGGAAAAGGCTTGGGCGGAACGCGCAGGGCTCGGTTTCATCGGCAAGAACGGCCTGGTGGTCAACCGGCGCTTCGGCTCATGGTTCACGCTCAGCTTGATGGTCCTCGACCGAGCCGTGGACGCCTACGACGAGCCCCATCCACGGTTGTGCGGCAGTTGCGAGAAGTGCTTGGTCGCCTGCCCCACGAACGCCCTGCCTTCTCCAGGCGTTCTCGACGCCCGACGTTGTCTGTCGTACCACACGGTGGAAAACCATGAAGCGATCCCACATGAAATCGCCGCCGAGCTTGGCGCGCATGTATTCGGCTGCGACGCTTGCCAAGCCGTCTGCCCCTTCAACCACGGCGACCTGCCGCCGGGCGATCCACGCCAAGCGCCCCGCCCGCTCGGACTGATGGATGCGGCGTCGATCGCCGCGCTTTCCGAGGAAGATTTCGCCCAGCTTTCGAGCGGCACGCCCCTACGCAGGATCCGCTACCATGGCCTGCGCCGCAATGCCTGCCTGTCGCTGGGATCGACACGTGCCCGCGAGGCGCAGGCGCTGCTAAACCGGCTGTCGTCCGATCCCAGCGGGTTGGTGCGCGACGCCGCGATCTGGGCGCTGCAACGACTGCGCAAGGATTGACGGGCTACGTCGCCGCTCGTCGGCGTGCCGAGTCGAGCGTATTCGCCAGCAACATGGTGATGGTCATCGGGCCCACACCGCCCGGCACCGGCGTGATAGCCCCTGCACGCTCCACCGCGGCGGCAAACTCGACGTCGCCCACCAGCTTGCCGGTCGGCAGCCGGTTGGTGCCGACGTCGATCACGGTTGCGCCCGGCTTGATCCACGACCCACGGATCATCTCCGCCCGACCGATGGCCGCCACCAAAATGTCGGCGCCGCCGATGACGGCTTGCAAGTCCCGGGTCTTCGAGTGGCAGACGGTAACCGTCGCGTCAGCCCCGGTGAGCAGCACCGCGACCGGCTTGCCGACGATATTGGAACGTCCGACCACCACCGCATTGGCACCACGGATCGGTGTGCCCGCTTCTTCGATCAGCTTCATGATGCCGTACGGCGTGCACGCGATGAAGCGCGGCTCGCCGATCAGAAGCCGCCCGAGGTTCTCGGGGTGAAAACCGTCAACGTCTTTCGCGGGGTCAATCGCCAGAAGCACGCGCTTGCTGTCGATGTGCTTGGGCAATGGTAACTGCACCAGGATCCCGTCGACGACAGAATCGAGATTCAGCGACTTCACCAGGCCCAGCAGCTTTTCTTCCGCGGTGTCGGCCGGCAGATGGTGATCAAAACAAGCAAACCCCGCGTCGGCCAAGGCCTTGGTCTTGTTGCGAACGTAGATCTGCGACGCCGGGTCGTCGCCGACCAGCACCACGGCCAGCCCTGGCCGCACGCCACGCGCGGCCAGTTGCTGGACCTCTTCGGCCATTTCGCCGCGCAACTTCGCGGCAAGCGCCTTCCCATCAATGATCTTGGCTGCCATACACTTGCCACTAACACGCGGACCCGCCGCGGATCAACCCGTCCCGAAACAAGCCAGGCGCCAGCTCTTTCCCTAGAGCTCGTTGCCGATCGTGAATTCGAAGACAATGCTGTCTTCACCAGGGAGGGTCTTGTAGGGCAAGCCCCACTCGAAGCGCAGCGGGCCGATGGGCGAGAACCAGCGGAAGCCGAAGCCCCAACTGCTGCGCAGGCTGGTGAGCGGGAACAGCTTCACGCAGGGATCCTGCGAGACATCCGCCCACGCAGGCTTCAGGCGACAGTACTGGTCTTCCAGGTTGTAGGCGTTGCCGACGTCGGTGAAGACCACGCCACGGATCCCCATTTTGTCGAAAATGGGGATCTCAATTTCCGCCTTGCCGAGCAGGCGCATGTTGCCGCCCACGGAGAAGGTCTTGAGCGCCGCATCGGGATCCTGCGAGTTCTGCCCGCCGGGAACTTTGATCTTCGGTCCGAGCGAATACAGCGCAAAACCACGAATGTCGTAGATTCCGCCGACGAAGTAGCGTTCGAACATGGGCACGCCCTGCGGATCCCGGCTGGTGATCAGGCCGCCCTCGGCCTTGAGGCGCAAGGTGAGCGGACCCCACAGCGGGTAGTAGTAGCGAAGCGCGCCCTCATAACGCGTGAACTGGCTTTGCGAGAGGAAGGCGGGCTCGGCAAATTCCGCAGACGCCGTGTTGTACCATCCGCTGTGCGGGAACATGCGGTCGTCGCGTGTGTCGTGGGCAACCGAAATCCGCCATGAAGAAAGGATGCCCGAGTGAAGTAGATTGGCCAGCGACCCGGTCGGCAGTGGGCTGCGAGACCCGCTGGTGAAGAGGTTACTGCGGCCCCCGGTCACGACGCCGACATCCTGCAAAGTGTAGGTCAGAAACATGCGGATGTTGTCGCTCAGCATGTAGCCCCAGGTCAGGCTGCCGCCGGTCGCCTTGCGGGTGAAACCAAGGTAGTAGCGCTGCTGATTAAACAGGTTGAAGCCGAAGGTCCAGTTGGTGTCGAGGAAGTACGGATCCTCGAACTGCAACATGTAGAGCTGCCGCAAGCCAGAGACCTGTGCCTGGATGGTCGCATTTTGCCCACGACCGAGGAAATTGTTCTGCGAAATCTGGGCCTGGAAGATGAACTGTTCGACCGACGAGAAGCCGGCGCCGATCTGGAACGCGCCGGTCTGCCGCTCACCCACCTCGACGTTCACATCCATGGTGTCGTCGGCGGAGCCACGCTTGGTCGTGACCTCGACCTTGTCGAAAAAGCCGAGCGCGTTCACGCGCCGCTTGGAAAGGTCGAGGCGCGATTGGCTGAACTGCTCGCCCTCGTAGATGCGCATCTCGCGGCGG
>PMLH01000153.1 GCA_003159055.1 Myxococcales bacterium | reverse complement strand
GTCCCCCACCAGAAACCCCGGAATCGTCACACGATCCGCTGACGCCTCGACGCCAATCTTTTCGGAATCGCGCCGTACCCAAATCAGCGAACGATAACGATAAGGATGCTCCCCCTCGAACGCGACCAGCTGGTAGTGATCGCGAAAGCCGTCCAGCTGCACCATCTCACGGCCGCTACGAAAACACGGCTTTTCTCCCCCGCCCGGCAGACAGAAGATCACCAAGTCCGGCTTCTGCGCAAGCACGTAAGGACCATTGCCTAGCTCGTGACCGAGCGACGTGCTCTCGCCGAAGTCCTCGGGCGGGTGATGCCCGAGATAGGCGTCGTTGAGGCCAAGCATGTCGAGCGAAGGCAGGCTCGAGAAGTACGGGATGCAGCCCGCAGAATCGACCGCCAAGAGGGGCGCCTTGCTGCCGAAGGCCTGCCCCAAAAAACGCCCGATCACCTCGCCGTTCCATTCCCACCGCTCGCTGCGTGCGAGCGCGAGTCGGAAATCGCGGTTTCGATCGTAGATGCCGAGCAAGCATGCGTTGACGAGCAGTATCGCCACCACCCATCGAGCGCTGGCGCCGAACCGCAGCGCTGAAGTCGCGCCTTCGGCAATCAGGAATGCACACAGGATCAGAACTGGAACAAAGTGGCGCCACGCCGGGAAGATGTCGCCGCCCACGAGCGTCAAGTAGCAGAGCCATCCCACGATCGGGGCGGCAATCAGCAACACGCGATGCCGCCTGCCGTGGCGCCACGCCAGGACCAACCCGGCGGCTGCGAGAACGAAGACCGACCGCTGCGACACCAGACCCTCCCAAACGTGGCACCAGCCACGCAGAATGTGGGCAGGACTGATGGCGAGCTTGGCGCGCCCCGTGTTGGGAACGAAGTCGCCGTAGTAGAGCAAGCGGAACAGAAGCTGCGCCAGAACCATACCGACCACGGGCGCGATGAAGCGGATCACCATGCGCACGCTGGCGGCGTTGGGTCGGCGGGCGAACAGAAGCACGACCGCAACCGCTGCCGCAAAAAGCACGCCATCTGGACGGGTCAAGGCCGCCAAGCCGAAGAAGAGCCCCGCAAGCATCGGTCGAGTTCCTCCCACAGGTTCTTCACTTTCGGGCAACAGCGAAAACGCGCACACCAGGCCGAGCGCGAGGCAAAGACCGAACAGCGGCTGCTCCAAGCCGCCGATGGTCCAAACCGCCACTGGCTCGGCCAGCGCAAGAACGGCAAGCGACGCCAGGCACGCGAGCCATGGCCGCGCGCGCGTCGACCAGGCAAGAACCGCGAGAGTGCCAATCGTGGCCGCCATTCCGAGGCCGCGCGCAGCCGCGACCAAATCGATGCCGAACCACCCGAGCAGCGCGCAGCCCAAGACCCACAGCAGGTTAGAGTAGCCCTCCACCGGCTGGCCGTCGGTCCATGTCAGACCGTGCCCGTCGAGCAGGCGACGCGCATAGCGGAGCGAAATGAAGGCGTCGTCGGCAATGAACGGCAGCATTCCGCGCGCCCGCATCACCAGGCACGCGACGGCCAGCGCCAGCAGCAGGGCGTGAAGCGGCGGAATCTGTGCGAGTCGGGCTCGCCAGCGCGCTACAAGGTTCGGCATGGCTTTATCCTCTTAAGTCGACGACGGACATGCAACCGAAGAGGCGGCCCCCCTCTGTGCTGGCCGGCGTAGACTGCCGCAGTGTTCATCAGACGCATTTGGCCAAGCGCTCGGCGCCGTAGCGTCATGCGGGAGCCATTAGCAACGGCAGGGCAGGCGTTGCGTCCAAATCTCTTTCGATTCTGGATGCCGCTGACAGGCAACGTTGGTAGAATACCAGGGAGTATAAGAGGTCCTAATCCTCCGGTCCCTCTGCTTCCTTGGCCTATTCGTGGTAAGTATTATTGATTAGGGTCAGGCCTGATAGTCAACACACTATCGACTGGTTACCGCAGCTACTAGAAGGTGGTCGTATGGGTGGCCGTTGCAGAACGAACAAGGGAAATCACCCAATGAACAGCGTTCATTTGTGCTCACCCGAGAGGACATTCGTGAAGCGCGGCGGCTGCCAGCAATGGACTTCTTGTTGGCACTGCCCAGGACGCGGCGGGCCACGACGACCCACCCCGTGGCTCGAGTAAAGCGGTACTCTCAAGGGAAGGACGACATCATGAAGAGATTGGTCTTGGGAATGACTATCGCTGGAACAACAATCCTCTCCTTGGTTGGAGTCTTCCTGGCCGCGTGTAGCTCGGCCCCACCCGTCGGAGGTGGCGGCAGTTCCTCCGCCGGCGGCGCCGCCGGTGGCGGAAGCGGGTTCTCTCTCAAGCTGGACGCAAGCACCAGTGGCCCGGGCGCTGGAGGCCACGCTGGCTCGGCAGGCCTGCCAACGGGCGATGCCAACTGCGGCAGCCAGACTTCGAGTACCACCAAACAACCACCGGACGTCCTGCTGGTGCTCGACCGGTCGGCCTCCATGCAATACTCCATTGCCCAGGATTGCTACTGCACCACCCCCACAGCCACGGGAGGCACTGCCGGCCCCGGCGGTCCGGGCGCCGCTGGCGGCCAGCTTTGTGCCGACACCACAAACTGCACGACCCGGTGGCAGGCGATCCAGCCTGCGGTGACAGACACCGTGACGAAGGCCACGGATGTCAGTTGGGGACTCAAGTTCTTCCCCACGCCCAACGCTGCACAGTGTTCGGTTTCGGCGGCGCCGGAGGTCCCGATTCAGCAAGGCAACGCGGCAGCGGTTCAGTCCCAGGTCCAATCCGCTGACTTTAGCCTCAGCACGCCGACAGCGGCCGCGATCAAAGCCGCGGCGGACTATCTGAAGGGGGTCAGCGACGACCACCCGAAATTCATCCTCCTGGCCACGGACGGTGAGCCGAACTGTGGCGGCAAGCCCGCCAGCATCAACACCACCGACGTACCCGGAGCGGCCAGCGCGGCAGCGGCGGCCTATGCCGCCGGATTCCCGGTGTACGTGGTAGGCATCGGCCCGAACCTCGCCAATCTGACCCAGCTGGCACAATCCGGCGGAACCAAGGACTACTACCCTGTCTCGTCTCCACAGCAACTGACGGACGCATTCGCCTCCATCAGCAAGCTCGTCGCGTCCTGCACCTTCACGCTCTCGGCCACGCCCCAGGACGCGAACAACGTCGCGGTCTACCTCGACAAGAACCTTGTGCCGAAGGACGACGCCAACGGCTGGAGCTTCGGCGCCAACTCGAAGTCCATCGAGCTCCACGGTACGACCTGCGCGAAGGTCACCTCGGGCGATGCCACGACGGTCCAGGTGCTCTTCGGCTGCGCCTCTCCCCCGCAATTCATCCCCTGACGGACGGCCCGGGCCTGAGAGCGTGTCTGAAAAGTT
>PMLH01000582.1 GCA_003159055.1 Myxococcales bacterium | reverse complement strand
CGGCCGAGATTGGGATAGTCGAAGTCGTAGCGCCGCGTCTGCACCAACTTGGACGGCCACTCGACCTGCAGGAACTCGCCGCCCGCGGGCAAAGCGGCGCCATCCTTGCGTACCAGCAGGCTCCAGGTGCCGCCGACGCGTACATCGGCTTTCCACGCCTCGATCTGGTACTCACCCGGCGCGCCCCACCAGCGCTCAGTTTCGTCACTAAACAGCGCGCGGAACACACGCTCGGGGGCGGCGGCCACGTTGACGGTTGCCAGTACGATATCGCCGTCCGTCACGGCGCGTGCCTCGGGATGGTTGACAGGAACAGGAACTCTCATGGTCGTTCTCCTTGGCGATGGTGGTTGGATGGTCGTCGCTCATCGACGTTACTCACCCCCTACACGTTCGAGCGACCACGCGGCGGACACTTTTCTTCAATCCCATTTGACGCTCGACAAGAAACCCATCGCCAGGCAATCAAAAGCCGCCGTGGTGCAAGTCACAGCTTGGTCAGAGGAGGATGAGGAGGATGCTGTAGACTGGCGACCATGGGCGGAGCGAAGATCGTCGTATGTCGTAGTTCTGTTCGTGAGCGTCTCTTGCTCATTCTCGCACTTTCGACGCTGACGGGGCTGGCTTGCTCGCAAGCGAGCCCTTCACACCGACTCGATGCTGCGCCTATCGATGCGAAAGACGCGCTCGGCGTGTGGCCGGTGTCCTGGGACACGATGGGCGTGAGATCCGTTCTATGTGGCAACGGGGTCCACGACTCTGGTGAAACCTGCGACGATGGCAATACGCTCGACGGGGACGGTTGCAGCGGCGATTGCCGGGTCGAAGCTGGCTGGCGCTGTCCCAGGGATGGGCAACCCTGCCTATTGCTGTCGGCCTGTGGAAACGGCGCCCCGAACCCTGGCGAGACCTGCGACGACGGCAATATCCTCGGCAGGGACGGTTGCGGCAGCGATTGTCAGATCGAAGCTGGCTGGCGCTGTCCCAAGTTTGGGCAGCCCTGTATCTCGATGGTTGCGTGCGGGAACGGGCTGCTGTCGCCCGGTGAGGGCTGCGACGACGGCAACACGGTCGGCGGTGACGGCTGCTCCGGGGACTGCAAGCAGGTCGAGCCCGGATGGCGCTGTCGGGTGCCGGGCAAGCCTTGCACCGAAGCCTGTGCCGTGGACGCTGGCGGGTGCGCGGACGGCGGCGGCACCGCTGTGTGTGGCAACGGTATCGTGGAGCCCGGCGAGGAATGCGACTTCGGCGGCGATGCCAGCAGGACGCCCCACAATGGCGAAGGCAGCTATGGTGGCTGCGCCCGCGATTGCACGTGGGGCGCCTATTGCGGCGACGGCGTGGTCAACGGCCCAGAAGCCTGCGACGACGGCCCGGCCAATGGCGGTCTCTACGGCAAGCCCGGTTGCACCTTCGCATGCACCAAGGCCAGCTACTGCGGCGACGGCATCGTCGATGATGGCGAGGAATGCGATCTAGGCGCCCAAAATAGCGGTGATTGCGGGGCCCTGTGCTCCAAGGACTGCAGAGTAGCGTCAGGGATCATGTGTCGTCGACGACGGCGCCGTCCGGTGCGCAAGCCCTGGTCCCGCCATCCCCACGGACCCAGATAGCCCACCGCGGTTCGGCAGGCACGGCTGTGCGTGGCGCTTCGTCGGGCCATGAAGAACGGCGCTTGCCGATACGGAACTCTCAGACCGAGGCATCGGGTCGGGTATAATGATAGCGGCTTGCGTGTCCTGTCCTCCCATCAGGGTTGGGTTTTGTTTGCCCCGGATGACCATGGTATCCAAAACGAAGATCGTTTTGACGATGAAATGGGCAACGGCTGTGGTCTCCGCCATGGCGAGTGTCGCGTGCGATGCGCCGCGCGCAGAGCACGAGGCTGAGCCGCGCAACGCACCGTCGGCGACCGTCCGGCTGCCGCAGGTGGCTGGGCAGGCTCCGAAGCCGAACATCATCTTCATTCTGGCCGACGACCTGGGCTACGGCGATCTTGGCTCGTTTTGGCAGAACAAGGGCAGTCACTCGGCGAAGAAGTTCGCCACGCCGGAGCTCGATCGGTTGGCTGCCGAGGGCATGAAGCTGACCCATCACTATGTGGCGGCGCCCGTGTGTGCCCCCTCCCGTGCATCGCTCTTGACCGGGCGCCACCAGGGGCACGCCGAGGTGCGCGACTCGCAGTTCGACAAGCCGCTCGAGCACAATCACACGCTTGGCACAGTCATGCGGGCAGCCGGATACGCCACCGCGTGGATCGGCAAGGCGGGGCTGTCCGGGGAGGAGACCTCGGTGAACCTGGCCGGCAAGGGTTCCCAAGGACTCGCTGCCCATCCCTTGACTCTCGGATTTGACCGTTTCTTTGGCTACCTCTTTCATGGGGATGCTCACGAGCACTACCCGAGAAACGGCACGACCGCCGACACCGCCTTTATCTATGACGGCTTTGACCAAGTCACGAATGCCTCGCTGGACCTGTATACGACGGATGCCTGGACTGCTGCGGCCAAGAAGTTCCTGATCGATGAAGTCAAAGCCGGCGACAAACCGTTCTTTCTGTACCTGGCCTACGATACGCCGCATTTCAACATGCAGCGCCCGGCGGTCGCCTACCCCGCGTTGGATGAGGACGGGGATCCCACGACAGGTGGCGTGCAATGGACGCTCGACAAGGATGCTTCCGGCAACGTGCGCTACGCCTCGACGGCAAATGGCCTCGGCGTCATGGACGCCTACACCGAGCCTGCGCTGCCAGACAGTTTCAGTGACTCGGAGAAGCAGCACGTGGGAATGATCCGACGCATTGACCGCGCGGTCGGAGATATTGTGCGGACGTTGAAGGACCTGGGTGTTGACGACAAGACATTGATCGTATTTTCGTCGGACAACGGTCCGCACAACGAAGGCAACGATCCGCGCACATTCGAATCGTTTGCGAACATGGAGGGCATCAAGCGCGATATGTGGGAGGCAGGCATTCGCGTGCCGACCATCGTGCGCTGGCCGGGCGGCATTGCCAGTGCGACGAACGACGAAAATGCCATTGTCGAGCTCGCCTACCCTTCGGGCGCGTGGGATTGGCTGCCGACGTTCGCCGCGCTTGCGGGCGTGCCCGCGCCGTCCCGGGCCGATGGCGTGTCGCTCGTGCCATCTTTGACGGGCGGCAAAGGACAGCGCGACAAGGGGTACCTTTACTTCGAGTTCGCGAACGACGGTACCACGCCGAACTATACCGAATTTCCGAGTCACGGCGGAGCCGCGCGCGGCGAAATGCAAGCGGTTCGCGTTGGCAACACCATGGGGGTGCGCACGCAAATTGCGTCCGCACAGGACGACTTCCTAATCTACGATGTGGTCGGCGACCCCGGTCAAAAGAACAACCTCGCGGCGTCGCTGCCGGAGCTACAGGCCGAGCTGAAGGTGTTGGCCATCAGCGGTCGACGCCCGGGAGCAGGCGTCGTGCGTCCGTACGATTCCGCCGCGGTCCCGGCGTCCGTTCCGCCTCCGGGCTTGGTCAACGGTGTACGCTGGAAGAGCTATGTGGGGCCTTTTCCCTGGGTACCGGAGTTCCGCGACCTAGTGCCCACCACGATCGGCTCGGATGCGACCTTCGACCCCGCAAAGCACGCGCCCAGCGGCAGTTCTGGCCTGTTCTACACGGGGTTTGTCCAGGCGCCTGTCGCTGGAAACTACACGTTTTATCTGACGTCGGATGCGGGCGCGAGTCTTCACATCCATGACGCCCAAGTGATTGACGATGACTTCAACCACGACGGCACAGAGGTCTCCGGCAGCATAGTGTTGGCGGCCGGATACCACGCGTACCGCCTCTGCTACAGGCATGCCGACGCGGCGCACGTCCTCGACGTGAAGTGGTCGGGTCCCAACCTCGCCAAGCAATCAATCGCCCCGAGCAGCCTGTTCCTTGATCCTCAGGCTGACCTTGACGATGTCGCAGCTGATGGCGGCGCGGGCTCCGCGGTTGGCGGAACGACGGGCAGCAGCGCGGCTAGCGGCGACGGCGCTTCAGGGGCGACTCCAAACAAGACCGCCGCGAAGGCTGGCTGCGATTGCCGCGTCGATTCGTCAGGGCAGCGGAGCGGGACGCGAACGGTAGCGGGTTGGCTCGCGCTGCTCAGCCTCGTGCTCTTCCCGCCTGCACGCCGCGTATTCCGCAGGCCGCATGGGCTTCGCAGCAAAAGACGGGCCTGAGTCAAGCGCGGGCTTGGCACTCTCGACAAGACCCGGAGCGACTGGCACAGCCCCCCAAGCCGGCGCCCTTGATGGTCCGCAGTTGAGTTAGCGCTGGATTTCGCTTTCGGGAACTACGTCGACGGCGACGTGCAGCTCGTGGTGGCCGCCGCCGTGGATCACGCCGCGCAGGGGCGTCACGTCGCCGAAGTCGCGGCCGAGGGCCAGGGTGATGTGGGTGTCGCCGACGATGCGGTCGTTGGTCGGGTCGAGGTCGACGAAGCCGAACCGCGGTGACCAGACCGAGAGCCATGCATGCGATGCGTCCGCACCCAGCAAGCGCGGTTTTCCCGGCGGCGGCGTGGTGACGAGGTAGCCGCTCACGTAGCGGGCAGAGAGGCCGAGACCACGCAAGCACGCGATCATCAGATGCGCGAAGTCCTGACAGACACCGCGCCGTTTTTGAAAGACCTCGGCCAGGGGCGTGGCAATGGTGGTGGCGCGCGAGTCGTAGGTGAACTCGCCATGGATGCGGGCCATCAGATCGACACAAGCCGCGAGCAGCGGGCGGCCGGACGAAAAGGACGATTCGGTGAAGTCGCGCAACACCGGCCAAGGGATCACGAAGGGCGACGGAAAGGTCATCTCCTGGGTGTGCAGATCATCGCGCCGATCGGCCGTTGCGCGCACCACCGCTTCCCAGGGCAGATCGCCGTCGACGGCGGGTGGCGGCCCAGCCTCGACCTCGACCAGGCTTTCCACGGTCGCGACCAGCTCGGTGTGTGCGCTCGCCAGCACGACGTGGACCGCGCGATTGCCGAAATAGTCGCTGCGTTCGCGGCACACGATGGGGGCAGGCCGGACGTCGAGCTTGGCGGACAGGCAACGCTGTCTCGGCAACTCGCGTGGAAGCAGATGCAGGTCATGCTGGGAATTGCTGACGGCGTCGCCGTAGCGGTAGTGGGTCACGTGGCGGATCGCGTACTTCACGCCATCATCCCCCACTGGGCGTCCCGGCCAAGGGCCTCGGCATCAGCGCGTGGCTGAGGTACCCGCCGCAGAGCTCCTTGGACAAGGTCGACAGATCGGACTCGATTTCGTCAAGGATGGCGGCCAGGGGCGGCGGCCCGCCTTGCTCGCTCGGCTGACAGGCCGGCATCACGTCGAGCAGCTGCAGTCGGGTGAGCGCGGCCAGCGCCAAGCGTTCTTCCGGACGCAGGCGTGCCTGCGCGCGGTCCTGCGGCAGGTGGCGCAGATGCTCGCGCAGGGCCGCGATTTGGAAGAGCACGGCGCGCGGGTTGCCGTCGTCCACCAACAACAAATCGACCACGGCGGCAGGGTGCAGCCCGGCCAGGTAGCGACGGCGATAGGTGATGCCGCTGTCGGCAACCGCGAGCAGGGTCTCGAGCAGGGTGCTGTTGCTCTCCGCCCCGGCGGCAAACGCTGCACGCAGGAGGCACAGCATTTGCAGCGCCCGTTCCAGCCGTCGGCCCATGTCGAGGAAGCGCCATCCATGGCCGCGCGTCATGCTTTCCATGGCCAAACCCGAGAGCGCGGACAAGCTGGTGACCACCCGATCGAGGAACGCTGTCAGGGCACCAAGCGAAGGCTGCGCCGCCAATGCCGCCGCTCGCTCTACCTCGTCGCCGAGCGCCCCCAGGACNNAGGACACGAAAGGTATCCGACGACAGCCGGTCGCGCACGGCCGCGGCCGAGCGCGTGGCGGCTCTGACCGTGTTGTGAAGCGAGCCGGGCGGATCGGGCGAGCACGTTGCACGCGCCAGCCACAAGAGCGGCTGGCCCTGCGGCAAAGCAAGCGGTGGCGATTCGGTCGCGCCGGCCATCAGCTCGAACAGCGGCGGCATGGCAGACGATGACGACA
>PMLH01000433.1 GCA_003159055.1 Myxococcales bacterium | reverse complement strand
CCGCGTCGAGGACGCCCTTCATGCCACCCGCGCTGCGGTCGAGGAAGGCATCGTTCCAGGGGGCGGGGTGGCCTTGCTGCGCACGCTGCCGGCACTGGCGGCGCTCAAGCTCAATGGAGATCAGGCCTTTGGTCTCAATATCATTCGTCGTGCCATCGAAGAACCGCTGCGCCAGATTGCCCAGAACGGCGGCGACGAGGGCGCCGTGGTTGTCAACAAAGTCCGCGAGGGCAAGGGCGCGTTTGGCTACAACGTCGCTACGAGCAAGTACGAAGATCTCGTTCTTGCCGGCGTGATCGATCCGACCAAAGTCGTGCGAGTGGCGCTTCAGAACGCGGCTTCAGTGGCTGCGCTGATGCTCACCACGGAGGTGCTAATTGCAGAACGACCCAAGGGTGACAAGGAAAGCTCAGGCGCCGGAGGACACGACGACATGGGGGGAATGGGAATGTAGCTGCCGAGGAAGCGCACCGATGGTCAGTCTTCGAAGAGCCTCGGAGCGGCTGCACCACCGGAGCCGCAGACAGGAGGATTGGCTCACGTTCGACCCGGACAACAGAGCCGATCCTCTCGCCGACGGCTTCGGGACCCTCGAATCGCTGAACGAGATCCGCATCGCACCCGGGGCAGCTGTCCCGCGCAACGCGCGCCACGATGTCGAGATCGTGACCTATGTTCATGAAGGAGTTGTTGCGTATGAAGACTCCATGGGGCACTCCGGCGTCTTGCAAGCCGGCGAGTTCCATCGCGTGACCTCCGGGCGTAGCCTTCGCCACAGCAAGATGAATGCTTCGCGAAGCGACTGGGCACATTTCTACCAGTTTTGGTTGCACCCGTCGGAGGCTGAGCTCGAATCGGAGCACGTACAGAAGCGCTTCAGCGCTGCCGAGCGGCGGGGCGGTCTGTGTGTGGTCGCTTCACCCGATGCTCGTCGAGGCTCGCTCCGCCTCCACCAGGACGCATTGATCTGCTCGGCCTTGCTCGACCCCGGACAACACGTGGTCCGCGAGCTTTCGCAGGGGCGGAGAGCATGGCTGCACGTCGTACGAGGAGAGGTCGCCTTGGGTGACACCGTGCTTACCAGCGGGGATGGCGCCGGCATCACCGACGAGCGGGCGGTTTCTCTCACAGCGCGGGAAAGGTCCGAAATTCTCCTTGTCGATCTTGGCACATTGCCGCCGACGCCTCCTACAAGGTCTGGCCGTCCATAGCAAACTCAGTCACATTCGCAATGCAATCATCCATCGAAAGGAATCTACCTATGTCAAATCCCGTATCTCAAGGCTCCGCCCAAGGCCGGTTTTCCAGTAGCCCTTCCCATGCTTCCTCTCCGCAACGCATGGATGTGAAGTCGGCTCCCCATGCCGACATCGCCAAGCGGGCGTACGAGAAGTACCAGGCTCGTGGCAGCGTGGATGGCTTTGATCGACAGGATTGGACCGCTGCAGACCACGAGCTCATCGCAGAAAGAGCCAGACACTTGCGACTTAGCCCAAGTTAAGCCCAAGGAACGGCCTTGACAACTCGGCGCCATGTTCGGTAGCTGATACCCCAACGCGGTGTCGAAGCGTCCACCGGTTTGGGGTTGAATCGGGCTATACTGCGTGCGGTAAGACTCATTAGGAGGTCCACATGCGCAAGACCGACCTGCCCATCGTGCTGCTGATCTTCGCGGCGCTGCCCCTTGGCTGTACGCAATCCCCGAGCTCGCCGCCGACAGGCGGGGGCGGTTCGGGCGGCAGCACGCACGCCAGCGGTGGATCCGGCGGCGGCAACGCCGGTGGGTCGAACCCGCAAGGGGGAAACGGTAGCGGCGGATCGGCGACCGGTGGCAAGGGTGGTGTGGCGACCGGCGGCGCTTCCGGGGACGGCAGCGGTGGCCCTGGCAACGGTGGCGCCTCGGATGGATCCGGCGGAACTGTGGTCGGCGGCGCCAGCGGTGGCAACCCGGGCGGCGCGGGCGGTGGCAACGGTGGATCGAGTGGCACGACCGACGACGGCGGTGCGGGCGCTGGCAGCAGCGACACCGGGCCTGCGCCAAGCTGCACGGACAAGACGACCAACGGCGACGAAACCGACAGCGACTGCGGTGGCGGAACCTGTCCCAAGTGCGGCGCCGGAAAGACGTGCAAGGCCGACAGCGACTGCAAGGGCGGAAGCTGCGCCTCGGGCAAGTGCGCGGATCCATTCGCGGCCACGGGCACGATAAGCAACGTCAACAGCAGCAACATCTGGCGCATCACCATGGGCACGATGACCTTGGAGGCTGATCAGTCCGCCACCGGGATGGTCTCGGCCTTCAGCCTCGACGGCACCAATTTCCTCGTCATCAACAGCGCGTCGAACGGCTCGGTTTTTTGGACCGCACCGCAAAGCGACTGGAACTGGCCTCCGCCCGACGAAATGTACAGCTCGGCCTATACGCCAAGCTCGAAGGACAATGTGCTGACCATGACCAGCCCGACGGGCAAAGACGGGCTCACCTTCACCAAGCGCTTCTGGGGCAACGTCGACCACCAGGCGGTGACCCTCGAGTACACCGTCAAGAACGGCACCACGGCCGAAATCAAGAAGGCGCCGTGGGAAATCACGCGCGTCTATCCTGGAGGTCTGACGTTCTTCCCCAACGCCGAGGACCCGGTCGTGCTGCCAGGCACGAGCAACAGCTTCCTCGCGGTTCCGTTCACCACCGGCGCGGGCGCGGCGTGGTTCAAGTACCAGAAAGCCGCCTTCACCCAAGATATCAAGGGCGGCGCCGACGGCCTCGAAGGTTGGGCCGCGCATATCAACTGCGGAACCGGCCTCGAGCAGACCTGCGCCACCGGCACCAAGAGCCTGATCCTGATCAAGGAGTGGGACGACACCACCTCGCAAGCGCCGGGCGAAAAAGAGGTCGAGATCTACGCCAACGCTGGCCACAACTACGTGGAATTCGAACAGCAGGGCAACTATCAGCCGATCCCGGCGGGCGGTACCATGGTGTGGACCATGCACTGGATGCTGCGCGCATTGCCGAGCGACGTAGCGCCGACGCCTGGCAGCGCCGACCTGGTCAAGTGGGTGCGCTCGCAGCTTTTGTAGCTCGCCGGTCTCCCAGACCGTTTGGTCAAGAACTTGAACCCAGGGCGCGCGCGAGCGATCCTGCGGATATGCAAATTCCCATCGTGCGCCCTTCCCTGGGAGAAGCCGAGGTCGAGGCGGTCGCGCGTGTCATTCGTTCCGGTTGGGTTGCGCAAGGTCCCGAGGTCGCGGCGCTCGAGGGCGAGCTCGCCGATGCGGTCGGGGCTGCGCACGCCGTGGCGGTGTCGAACTGCACCGCCGCGCTGGAACTGTGTTTGCGCGCGCTGGGGGTTGGGCTGGACGACGACGTCATCACCGTCAGCCACAGCTTCATCGCAACGGCAAACGCCGTGGTCGCCGTCGGTGCGCGCCCGGTTTTCGTCGACATCGATCCCGCCACGTTCGGCATGGATCCGACGTTGCTGGAAGCTGCTCTCACGCCGAAAACCAGGGCCATCCTGTGCGTGCATCAGCTTGGTTTTCCCTGCGCGCTGCCGGCAATCCTCGAGATCGCCGCTCGCCATCAGTTGCCGCTGATCGAAGATGCCGCGTGTGCCATCGGCAGCGAAATCAAGATCGGCGAAGCATGGCAACGCATTGGCCGTCCACACGGCCTTCTCGCATGTTTCTCGTTTCACCCGCGCAAGGTGATCACCACGGGAGACGGCGGCATGATCACCACCGCCGACGGGGCACTGGCCGCACGCCTGCGCCTCCTGCGCCAGCACGCCATGTCGGTGGCCAGCACGATTCGCCATGAAAGCCAGCGGGTGGTCTTCGAATCCTTCGCCGAGCCAGCCTTCAATTTCCGCATGACCGACATGCAGGCCGCGCTGGCGCGACCGCAGCTTGGGCGTCTCGATGAGATTGTCGCCGTCCGGCGCACGCTCGCCGACCGGTATCAAGCCGCGCTCGACGGGCACCCGATGCTCGAAGCACCGCAAGAACAGGCCTGGATGCGTGGCAACTTCCAGAGCTACCCCGTTCGCATTCGCGCCGGCCTTCGCCTGTCCCAGGTCGAGATCATGCAGCGCCTTCTCGACCGTGGCATCGCCACCCGGCGGGGCGTCGGCAATGCCCACGCGGAACCTGCGTACCTCGGCACCCCCTGGAGTTGCGGGCCCGAGCCGTGCGACGAAAGACTTCACCACGAGGGGCGCTGCCTGCGCCTCCCCAATTCCGAAGTGGCGCGCGACCAAACCATCATGATCCCGCTCTTCCACGGCCTGTCCGAAGCCGAACAAGACTACGTCATCTCGGCCCTGAGGGCGCTGCACGCGTAGCCGCAGCGCCGGTCGGGCCGAAGGTTGTTCGGAGACAAGCGGAACAGCCTTGAACAGCGGTCGACAAACCAGTAGGGTCTTGTCGACCAGGAGAGGGGTCGTAGCCGATTCGGTGTCTTGAGATGCAACGAGCGTGAAGGAAACCCAATGACTCGAACATTCAAGCTAGTGATGGTCGGAGCTCTCGGTGCTTGGTTGCTGACGAGCACGAGCTGCGAAGACAAAGTCTGCAAGGAAACCTTGCAGAGCTGCAAGAAGGAGACGACCGATCAACGGAAGGAAAGTGCCGGCTACCTGGCCACGATCGGCGAGCTCAAATCCCAACTGACCGACGCCCAAGCGAAGGTCGACAGCCTGACCAAGGAAGTCGACGAGCTGAAAGCGAAGAGCGCGGACGCGGGCGACAAGGGCAAGGCCAAGAGTGGCAAGGGCAAACACAAGAAGAGGAAGGGCAAGAAGTAGCCAAGAAGTAGGCGCGAGAGCTCCGGCCAGGTCGTTTGACTCTCGATGACCTGGTGCGCGTCCAAGCACCGAGCGGGCTCGCGGCGAGCGCCGCCGGTCGGGCGCCTCGCATGCCCGTAGCATGCCCGCTCGGAGCCAACGGCAGCCGACTGACGCGTGTTGGCTGCTTGATAACTACGGACCGGAGGTGCTGGTGCTTGGATCGGCGGCAACGCCAGCGCCGCATGCGAGGGCCGCACCGGCCACGCAGGTCAGTGAGCAGCACTGCTCGGGCACAGCGCAAGGTGAGCCGGACGCCTGGCAGACGGCGAGCGCGCCAGGCGCGCCCAGACAGCGTAGCCCCGCGCCAGTGCCAGACCGGCAGCTCGTCGGATCCTTGTCACAGCATTCATCGGACTTCTCACAGGTTTCCCCGAGCGCCTTGCACTCCGTGGCGGCGCAGCGAAGGACACCTTCGGAGCTCTCGCTGCACGCGCCGGAGCAACAAAGGGACGAGCTCGTGCAGCGCTCGCCTATCGAGCTGCATCCGCTCGCTGGCTGGCAACGCCCAGAGTCCTCCTTGGCCAGCAGGCACACCCCCGAGCAGCAGTCACTCCCGGTGGTGCACCTGTCATAGGCCGCCTGACAATCGGACAGATCGTCGCACGTGCCATCGCCCCTGTCTCTCAGCTTGCAAATGCCACTGCAACAGGTCGCCGCTTCTGTACATCTCTCCCTTTTCTGGGCGCAGCTGGCGGACGGCGACGATTCGGGCGTCGCGTCCCTTGCCACCGTGAGGTCCAGGTTGCGCACGCAGCCGGTCACGGCCAAGCCGACCATCAAGACAAACGGAACAACACCCCTTCCCATCGCTGCAGATGTCACCGCATTTCCACGTCTGCCGTCTCGGCCAGAATCCTGCGCGCGCGCCTGGCCGCCAGTCCCGTCGGATACTCGCCCAGGTAGCGGCGCGCTTTTGCCCGGGCCACGCCTTCGTCATGCGCCAGCCACGCAACCTCCATGGCGCGAGCCATGGCTTCCTCGCGCAACGCCCCGGCGGGCGCCGCCGCCAGCGCGGCCGTGAAGTCACGAT
>PMLH01000005.1 GCA_003159055.1 Myxococcales bacterium | reverse complement strand
GAGCGCTACGCGAAGGCGCTGGGGCTCTCTGGTGGTACGAAATGAATGCTGAATCCAGAAAGAAGGCCCTACAGTACTTCTTCGAGAAGGTCGTCGGGCCGCTCGGCTTCAAGTTCACACCGGACTTGGAACTGAAGGAATTCCTCCTCGATCAAGAGGTAATTCTGGAAGCCAAGCATGGCACCCCGTTCTGCCCTTGCCAGCCGCTACGGAACGACCGCACTCGCGACATGAAGATAGTCTGCCCGTGCATCCCTTTCCACCGAGAGCATTTCGATGCCATCAAACGCTGCTGGTGTGGTCTCTTTGTGCACAAGGATGTCATCGATCCGAATACGCTACCGCAACTAGACCAGAAGGATGTGGGCCATGAGTAACAGCTTCGTTCGCGCGATACGTGCCGACCAGATCGCGCCAGGTGGAATGAAGGCCGTCGACCTCGATGGAAGAGAGATCGTCGTGTGCAACTGTGGCGGGACCTACTACGCCGTTGAGCGGCGGTGTGGTCACATGAATGCACCGCTCGAATTGGGCGCGCTCGACGGGATCTACATCACCTGCCCCATGCATTGCGCGCAGTTCGACGTTACCACCGGAGAAGCCCTCTCGGGTCCGGTTCCCCCTGCTCCCGGCCACGAAGCCTTGCCGCCATCGTTGGGCGCGTACATGCAGAACATCGGGATGTTGATGAGCCACGTGCGCACGGAATCTATGCTCACTTATCGGACAAGACTCGAGGCCGGCTGGGTCGAGATTGCACCGTAGGGTGAAACCATTCCGCACTAAACCACTGTGCGAGGCTGTTCAGCCAAGATGATGTGCCCTCACCATCAAATTGGACGAGGAGTTGCGAGTATTCTCGTTGATGGTGCCGGCAAATCGATAGGCATGCGGCTTGCTCCCTTGTGGCAGGATGCAAACACTCATTCGTTTCATAGCAATTTGGGCAATTGGATCTTCCTTTATCGCATTCACGGCGATGAAGGTGGATGCGGTCGAAATGCCGACAGCTGTGCCTGCACCGTTTCCGGTGCCTGCACCTCCCGGCTTTCCAGCCCCTACGCCACCGATGCCGAGTCCGATCTTTCCAGGCCCAGGGGGCGCGGGCAATGCCTCTGGCGGGACCGGGAACACACAGGGGGGAGCACCTGGTGGAGGAATGGGCGGCATGAGTGGCAGCGGCATTCACTAGCGCCGAGAGCCGCCCGACATGTCCCGATCGATCCTTCCAAGGAGGGCGTTCGCCTATTCACTGCTAGCTGCTATTTTCGCAGTATCCTACAAAGCAAGCGCTCAGGATACTCCGCCCGAAAAGCCCCTTCCGCTCCCTGCCGAAAAGCCGCCACCGCCGATTTCGGGCGAATCCAAACCTGTCGAGCCTCCGCCCGTAACCCAGGCCAGCCAACTCTCTCCAACTGGGCCCAGTAACCCGACGCCTCCACCCACCCCGCCGCGCCAAGCCTCTGTCCCAGGTAGCGCGCCACTTATCTCGACTCCAACTCCTTCTGAGCACCCAGCCGCCCGTGAGGACATGCGGAGCCACCAGGCTACGGATGATTGGAATGGCCTCCTCGGACCGTTCCAGATCGGCCCAGTGGTGGGCGCAGGACTGCCGAGCCTGCTCAACTTCGGTGTTGTCGTGAAACTCACACGCTACGTCGGAGCGGGAATCAACATTGGCATCATTCCAACGCTCAAGATCGCCCACTACGGACAAGCCACCCTCGCCTATCAGGAATACGATATCTATGCGCGCGTTTACCCTTTCGGAGGCGCGTTCTTTCTTGGCACTGGCATGGGCTACGAAGCGGTCCAGGGAACGCTGGCTACAACCGTCGATCTTACGCCCTATCAGCAGGGGCTGCCCGCCGGGAGCTTTCCCAATTCAGTCGACTACGCCAGCCAGGGATCGGGCAAGACGCTAGCCCTCACACCGCAGATCGGTCTCTTTCACACCTTTGGCTCGGGCTTCAGCCTGGGATTCGACGTTGGTCTTCAGGTTCCAATCGCTCCGAGCCAGGTCACATTGAAGGGCCAAGTCAATCTTTTGACTGACCCGCAAATCCCAGAGGCCACGCGTCAGCAGTTGAACAATCAGTACGTGAAGCCCACCGACGATCGGGTGCGGAGCACGCTGGAAACCATCGGACGCACCATCATCCCGACTTTCAATGTACGGATCGGCTGGCTCATCTGACGAATGACCTGACTGTGCTTTCCACAAACTCGTAGCGCCGCATGAATGCGCGGTCGATGCGATCCTTCAGCTCCCAGACCCATGCGCCCTCCACGGCCCAGTTGCTCCACGAGGCCACAGCCCGCCGCTCACCGAGGGAGAGCAGGGAGAGGAAGCGCTGCTGCGGCTTGTAGTCGATCGGCGGCTCGTCCCGTAGCAGCCGCATCAGATTCTCGGCCAGCACTGGCCCCTGGCGTACGGCGTAGACCCCGGCTTTGGGAACGGGCTGTGAAGCAAGACTGGCGGCGTCACCTGCGCCCAGCACCCATGGATGGGACACGGATCGGAGCGATCCGTCCACCATCAGAAAGCCACTCGCGTCTGTGGCGAGCCGCCCGCAATCGAGCCAAGACGGGGCGGCGGCGCCGGTGATCCACACCGTGAAGGTCGTCTCAAGAGCTGGGCCACTTGCGAAGTGCAAAGATCCAGGCTTCACCTCGACGACTCGCCGACTCTCGAGGAGATCGATCCGAGCGGCCTCGAGTGCGCGCGTGACGACATGCCGCACGCGCCGCGGGTGCATGGGCAGCAGATCACTCGTGACCAGCGAGATTGCCGACCTACCCTGCCCGATCGCCAGCAGGCGATGGTGAATCGCGAGTACGACCTCGACGCCCCCGGCACCGCCNNCGTGCTCACGCGCACCTGGCACCGCGGCGAGATCGGGTGTCGATCCCGTGTTCAGAGACAAAAGATCCCAGTTGAGGGTGCGGCCATTGTCGAGAGTGATGGTTCGTGTTTCTGGATTGACGGAGGTGACCTGCGCCTGCACAAGTTCAGCGCCAGCACGGGCGCACAACCCGCCTAGATCGATGTGGCACTGCTCCCAAGCGTAATGGCCGGCAATCAGGCCAGGGAGCATCCCTGAATACGGTGAATATCGGTCCGGGTTGATGACGGTCACCCTGTGCCCAAATCCTCGCTGGGCACCGAATCGGCGCAGAACCTCGATGTGGGCATGGCCGCCGCCCGCCAACACCAAGTGCTTCACGATTCACCGGAGGCGGAAGCGGAAGTACGACGTGCCCGACCGCGAGCATGGCCATACCAGACCGCGAGTGCGCTCGCCGGCACGCCGAGCCGAAACAACAGAGGGAATAGGTTGGTCAGGAGCGCGTAGTAGAGCGGGCGCTCGATGAACCGCCTTCCAGATACGACAACTCGAAATGGGATTGTGCGGACAGCGCCCAGCGACCTCAGCTTGCGGCTGAATGCAAGATCCTCCATCAGAGGGATCTCCGGAAAGCCGCCAGCGCTCTGGAAGACCTCGTGTCGGAGGAAGAGCGCCTGGTCTCCATACGGGATCTGGGAATATCGCGAACGGAGATCCGCCAGGTGCAGGAAAGGGCTCCACCAGGGTCGCGGTCCGGCTCCATCAGCGACGGTCCAGGTTCGAAAGGCGCCCGCCACAGTGCCAGGCTGCGCGAGCGTGCGTCGCATATGCGAGGCGGCGTCAGTAGGAAGAGAGACATCGGCATGCAGAAAGAGCAACACGTCTCCAGTCGCACGTCTCGCGCCTTCGTTCATCTGGCGGGCTCGCCCGCTTGCGGCCTCGACGAGTACGACGCCGGGAAACCTTCGCACGATGGCTCTCGTCTCGTCGATGCTGCCACCGTCCACGACGATGACCTCGTGAAACGCGAACGGTGCAAGCTCGCGTAGGCGTTCGCCGGTTTGTATCGCTTCATCCAACACGGGTATCACCACCGAGATGCGCGACGCTCGACTTGGTGAATCCTCGCCACTCATGACGCCCCTAAGCAGTGCCTGAGCCCTGTGAGGAAACCCGCGGTTCTCGGCGCCAAAATGCGTTCCTCACGGAGAAGTCCCGCGAGCCGCACGAGATCGGTGGGCACGTCGACATCGAACCAAGGCTCCGCCTCTGCCACGGTAAGGCCAATCGAGCACAGCCGCCCCACCGTATGCTCACGAGTCGTCGCGGATTGCCACGGAATCCCGCGCAGTAGACCCGATGGACAGCGCTGCAGACCGAGAAGGTAGAAGCCTCCGTCAGCACTGGGACCGATGATCGCATCGTGCCCGGTAAGCTGCGAATGTGCAGAATCAAGGAACCGGCGTGGCAAGCCCGGAGAGTCCGTGCCAATAGCGATAGCCGCTTGGCTGCATTCGAGCGCGAGGGACAGTACCCGTTCCATTCGCTCGCCGAGATCTCCTGGCCCCTGCGGCCAGACTTCGGTGCCGGAGGCCAGCTCCAGCGGCGCCGGATCTCCGTCGCACGCCACGACGACGCGCGCCCATTCGCAGGTGCTCGCCAAGGCGAAGGTGTCCGCGAAGAATGCTGCCGCAAGGCCAGCCGCCTCGGTCGTCGATAGAAAAGGGGTTAAGCGCGTCTTGACCAAACCAGGCAGCGGTGCCTTCACGAAAATGCATAGCGTTGCTTTCGTTGGCATCCTTCACTCCGTTCGTCATCTTCGCCAGGCGAGCAATCGTCGGAAGAGGCGGAGCACGCCCGGGGTTAGCCTGGTTCGCTGGTACGCGTCTCCGAGCCGCTTCCACGCCTCGGCCTGGGTCGGGTATGGGTGAATGGTCCGCGACAGCGTACCAACCTTCGCCTTCTCGGTGATCGCGAGGACGACCTCACCGATCATCTCCCCAGCGTGTCGCGCGACCACCGTGGCACCAAGAATACGGCCGCTCCCGGCCTCCACATGCAGACGCGCAAAGCCCTCGGGCTCCCCATCGAGGATAGCGCGGTCGAGCTCGGCAAAGGTCACCGTAAGCGTCTGCACCTTGAGCCCCTTCTCGCGCGCCTCCTTTTCGTAGAGGCCGACGTGGGCGATCTCCGGATCTGTGTACGTGGTCCAAGGGATAACGAGCGAGCTTGCGCGCTTGCGACCCCAGAACAGCGCGTTCTGCAGGACCATGCGGGCCATGGCGTCGGCGGCATGGGTGAACTTGTAGGGCGAGCAGACGTCGCCGGCCACATAGATTCTGCGGTTGGAAGTCCGCAGCCTATCGTTGACCGTAACGCCGCTGCGGTCGAATTCAACTCCGGCCGCCTCGAGTCCCAGCCCATCGAGATTGGGCGTTCGCCCGATCGCCACCAAGATCTCGTCTCCCTCCAGCTCCTGCTGAGCGCCGTTGCGCTCGAACACCACGACCTTGGTTCCTTCCCGTTTCTCGACTCGTTGAATCTTCGCGCTCAGGGCGAGCCCGATGCTTTCGCGCTCGAACTGCGCGGCAAGCACGGCAGCGGCATCGGCTTCCTCACGAGGCAGAAGGTGAGCCTCGAGGCCGATAACCGATACTTCGCTGCCGAATCGTCTGAAAGCCTGTGCAAGCTCGCAACCGATGGGCCCCGCACCGATAACCAGCAACCGCTTGGGCAACTCGGTCAGCGCGAACACGGTCTCGTTGGTGAGAAAGCCGACCTCGGCGAGGCCCGGGATTGTCAGGCTGGCAGCGCGTGACCCCGTCGCAATGACCGCGCGGGAGAAGCGAAGACGAGCGTCACCAACCCGCAGCTCGTCGGTCCCGGCAAAGGCACCCTGCCCAAGGAACACGTCGACACCTGCCTCGGAGAATCGCTTGGCCGAGTCATTGTGGGCGATGCCCGCCCGCAGGCGACGCATCCGCTCCATGATGCCGCCG
>PMLH01000206.1 GCA_003159055.1 Myxococcales bacterium | reverse complement strand
TGTGTAGACTTCTACACATGGCGACCAACCTTGCTATCGATGACCGGCTGCTGAACGAGGCCGTTCGAGTCGGAGGCCAGCGGACCAAGAAGGGCACGGTGACGCAGGCTCTGGAGGAGTACGTCCAGCGGCGGAAACAAGCGCGGATCCTAGAGCTCTTTGGAAAGGTCGATTTTGACCCGAAGTACGACTACAAACATCAACGCCGACGCGCATGAACATCATCATCGACACCTCGGTCTGGTCGCTTGCGCTTCGCAGACAGCGGTCGTCGCCCAGCGCGGAGACAAGGGAGCTTGCCGAGTTGGTGCGGGAGGGCCGTGCGGCCATGCTGGGGCCTGTTAGGCAGGAACTCCTCTCCGGCGTCCGAGCGGATCGGCAGTTCGAAACGCTGAGCGGTCATCTTCGTGCATTTCCGGACATACCATTGGAAGCCGAGGACTACGAGGAAGCAGCCTCCTTCTTCAACAAATGTAGAGCGAAGGGAATCCAGGGCTCCAACACAGACTACCTCATCTGCGCCGTGGCCACGCGACGGGGGTTCGGCATCCTAACGACGGATACGGACTTTGCGCACTTCGCGCGGGTGCTCCCGATCGAACTCCACGCCCCGCGCGCGTCCGTGACTGGCTAACGATTTGATCGGCAATCCACCAGCGGGGACAGTCCAGACAGGCGCAGGTCGAATTGGCGCCGTAGGCTGCCGGGAGGCCTGCAGGACAGGCGCCGCCATCGAGGGGAGGCAGGCACAGTGGGACGGTGCCACTGGCGAAAGCGTTGCCGTTCAGCGGCGAGCCCACCGCACGAGCCTGTGAAAATCGGCGGGGAGGTTCATAGCAGTCTAGGGCTCGGTTCCAGACGCCGGTCACATGCCGAGCAAGCCTCGGGTACCCGAACAGATGTAGACTCCTGTCTACTCTCCGGAGGGCCCGAAATGAAGACACGTCGATATGGACTTGCCATCTCAGCACTCAGCGCCCTTGGCTGCGGTGGATCTACCACAACCCGGTTGCAACCAGCCCTGGTCGACGCGGCGACGGACCCCGAGGTCACCAACGATGCCGCCCGAGACCTAGGCGACTTCGCGAATACTGAGACTTTCCCAAGCAGTTCGAGCGACACCGGATATGCGGGATTCTGCGGATCTGCGCTTTCCTTCCAAATCGTCGCGGCCGCAGGGATCGATTCTGGGTCCTTTTGCACCTATGGGTGCTACGGAATCGAAAAGATTGTCTTCACCTCGGGTTCTGCCCAGGTGACGGCAGACGACGTTGCGTATCCGAATTGCACACCGCTTTGCGACGCCTGCGGCGCGACACCGATCTGTCACTCCTGCCCTGGCATCAACCCACTCCCTCCCGCGGGCGTCAGCTACGACTGGGACGGGTCCTACTGGGGCAACGGAACTTGCGGCGCGCAGGCATGTCGGGGCCCGCGACTGTGCGCTTCGCCCGGCCACTACACGGGCGAATTCTGCGCCGTGCGAGGCAGCACCGACTCTGGTCGTTGCACGCCCTCGCAAGGGGTTGGCCCACAAGACGTGTCCTGCAGCACGGTCGAGTTCGATTTGCCGTCAACAGCAACCATCACGGTCGAGCTCGGGCCGTGAAGCAAAGCTCCTCGCCCACAGACCTGCGGACTCGGGTTACACCGGTGCCGTCCGAATATTCCAGCGGTGGACGTGGATCCAAGGGGCGTCTCACCCGGACCGGCGACGCGCACCTGCGGCACGTGCTGGGCGAGGCGGCCTGGCACGCTCGACAGCAGAGCCCAAGCGCGCTGGGTATCCGAGCGCATGCAGCGTGCGCTGCCGGTCCCGCACTTCCACGCCGTCTTCACTCTCCCCGCCGAGCTGCGCGAGCTTGTGCGCGTGCACGAGGCGCTCCTCCTTGACCTGCTATTCGCCTCCGCCAGCGAGTCCCTCCTACAGGTTGCGGCCGATTCCAAGCGACTTGATGGCTTGCTCGGCATCAGCGCGGTCGTGCACACGTGGGGCAGGAACCTCGTCTTCCATCCTCACCTTCATTGCATCGTCACCGGCGGGGGACTCCACCGCGACCAATCCTGGGTCCAATCGTCGGACAAATTCCTCCTGCCGGTGAAGGTGCTGGGCAAGCTCTTCCGCGGCAAGTTCCTCGACGGTCTCGCCCAGCTCTTCCAACAAGGCAAGCTCGCCGTCACCTTGCGCACCCCGGATCGCGTGGCCAGTTTGCTCAATCCCGCTGGCTTCGCACGACTCAAGAATGAGCTTTACGACAAAGAATGGTTCGTCTACACCAAGGCGCCCTTCAAGAAGCCGGACACGCTCTTTCGCTACCTCGGCCTTTACACCCACAGGGTCGCCATCTCCAACCATCGCATCCTCGACGTCGACCACGACCAGGTCACCTTTCGAACCCGCGACAAGAAGACCTGCCAGCTCGAACCAGTCGAATTCATCCGACGATTTATCCAGCACGTCCTTCCCCGCGGTTTCGTCAAGGTCCGGCACTTCGGGCTCTACGCCGCTGGCAACGTGAACTCCAAGCTCGCTGCTGCTCGGGCCGCCGTCGAAAACCAGGCCGCAACTGTCCAAGCCCAATCCCCGTCGCCATTACCGCCGGCTCCGGCGCCCCACTGGCGCGACCTCTTTCGCCAGCTCACCGGCATCGATCTCGGCGAATGTCCCCACTGCGGTGCTCGCCTGTCGTCAGAACCGCTGGCCAGTGCTGCTCACGCTTCGCGTGCGCCACCGTCGCAGACATCATGAATTTCGCCATGCACACTTTCCCTGCTTCCTTCGGGCTGCCATCGCCATCGCACCGGCGCGCGGGGCTCGTCTGTCTTCCACCGCAGTTTCCCTCGCTACTGTGCCGGCAACGAGCTGGCGCTCCGGTGGCGGCCTGTCGTCCGAGCGGTGGTCTCGCCCTCCAGGACCGACCTGCGGCGTCCACGCGGAACCAGATCTCGCTCCTCTTTGCCCATGCGGGTACGGCGGTGACCGTCTCTCGAACCCGCGGCTTCGCTCAACACGACGTTAAAGCCATCCGCCCGCTGCCCATTTCAACCCCGTCGCCAGGCTATTCCCGCGGCCGGCTCAAACGCCTATTGGTTAGCCAGCTCCGGCGTCAGTCAATTGGTTCAACACCCTGTTGCCTGGCCTGCTCGACACGGTCCTTCATAGCCTTGAGCTCCGCCTGGTCGTGCCCCCGCCAATCTACGACCTCACCGATCACCCGAAGCGGTTCTTGAGAGCGATATGATTTGGTCGGATTGCCAGGAAACTTCTTGTCGGTCAGATTGGGGTCGTCCTCGATCGCGCCTGTCGGTTCCACAATGTAGATCTTGCCGCGTCCTTCGCCGAGTGCCAACTCCACTCCCCACGTGGCGGCATCCAACGTGGCGGTCAGGTAGACATACGTCGTCGTCCTATCCAGGTTGCCGAAGTTCGCGCGATGACCTGGCTTGATCAGGTCCCCGGTCTTTAGATCAACTTTCGTTCCGTGGAAGAACCGTTCCGCACCAGTACCTCGGCATGTCGGACAGGGCTGACCGCTGATGTTACCCTGCCCGTGGCAGCCATCGCATGGGTAGGACACCACGAATCGGTCAGATCTAGCCGAGGGCCCGCCGCTGTTCGGATCATCATTTGACGCCATAGGTACTCTCCTTAGTATGGCCATCATTCATGTGTCTGGCTAACGCCTTGCCGTTCAGCTGCAAGGGCCGTNNACGCCTTGCCGTTCAGCTGCAGGGGCGCCGCCGAGTCGATGTCACCATCCTACACGATTTCACGGCGGCGACCCTGACTGCTGCAACGCCATGTTCGACAGCGCCTACCCGAATCTATGGATCCTTGTGCTCGATCGTCACGATGGCAGATGCCTCTCCGGAGTGCTGGGGAATTAGCGTCCCTCGCACCTCCTTCGAGACCCAAAGTCCGTCCAGCGAAGTGGCCCAGAAGATGAAGGAACTGGCCGCGACTGGCGCCACGAAGGAGAACGAGCCATCGGGAGATAGGTCCAGATTGAATACAAACGCGCGGTCCATGTTGCTCGGGACGAATCTCGCACGAATCCGTGGATCGACCGGTCGAGAACCTGGCGCGCATCGACCGTTCACGACCACATTCACGGTGGAGAGGAGGGGAGCGGGAAACTCAATGTTCGATACAAGACCGATGAAGCCATCGCGTTCGTGGTCACCATCCTTGGCGGAGGACCAGTAGACCAGAACCATGTCTCCCTGAACCGACTGGAGGCGCACCTCGGTGCCCTTCGGCAGACGGGTCAACCTCTGGCGATCACCCAGGGTGAAAACCTTTGCAGCCCTGGACAGGCGGACACGCACGCCACCGAGAGGCCACATAGAAGCTGGATCGCGGCAGCTGCAGGCCAAGCTGGTCGGGTGGCCAAGAGCCGTTGACACGCCTTCCGCTGTCGTCCAGCCGCGGACTTTCAGCCCCTCCTCTTCATCAATCAGTTCGACGAAAATCGAGTTTCCCCTACGTTCAATGAGCCCCAAGCTACGGTTCTTGTCGTCGACGACTACGTTTTCGCCGCGAAGAGGCGCCGACTCCTCACCCGTTTGGGACTCCAATCTTCGTGTCCCTGGCCATGCCATTCGTTGTCCTTGGGCGACGCGGCCCACGACGTAGGCGGGCGTTCCAACCAGGGACGAACATGGGACATCACCAGACCGTCCCGCTACCTCATCATGATCGAGTGCCGCCCGAGCCACTTGCGCGCGGCCTCTGTGTTCTGCAAGCACGACAAAGCGCGTCCCCTTCAGCCACCAAGACAACCCCGGTTGAATGGGAATGTCGCGCTCCGCTAGGGCGCCAAGTCGTTTGCTGTCCACGTATCCGACGAGGCGATCCGGGACCTTCAGCTCGATCCGAGAATAGTGCCCACCGAGGCCAACATCTTCTTCAAGCACATGAACCTTCTGATTCTCGTCGACGAAACCCAGCAATTCGCCGCTACTATCGAAGACGCCGATTCGCCTAAGCGTGATTCGCTCGGAAAAACATGCGGGCGCGGCCGAGCTGGGCGAGGACGCGCCCACGACAACCAGGATCGCAACGATGCTTGCCAAGGTCGGTCTCACAACCCTGATCCTCGCACGACCGGCTCTTCTCGACAACGCCGTGCCCCTCTCCACCAGATGGATGCGACTGTCGACGCTCTATTAGCCTGCGAAGGATAACAATATCCCAGCGGAGGGCGCGGCGCATTCATCGACCGAC
>PMLH01000207.1 GCA_003159055.1 Myxococcales bacterium | reverse complement strand
GATGTGGGTCATGTCGATGCCCGACGCCATGTATCCGGGAAAACCGAAAACGATCAGCGCCGGCGTCACCATGTAGCCTCCGCCGACGCCGATGAAGCCGCCAACGATGCCGACCGTGAAACCAACGAAGACGAGCAGAGAAATCGGAGCGGTTACACCCGCAATCGCAAAATCAAACATCGTTGTCTCCTCTGGGGATCCTCAGGATTTGACGTGGTGCCGAATCTTCTCCAGCTTCAGGCCCAGCATGTCGGTGAATCCCTCGGCCATCAGCCCGAGCGAAAGCCCCAAGAGGGCAACGACGATCATGTTCCACACGCCGACCCAAGGCCAGGTCACGATGCCCTTGTGCTTGAAGGTGTCTTTGAACTTGAACCCCTTTGATTCCTTCATTTCCCAAGGCACAAAGACCTTGAGCGTTGCATCGGCCACTGCCGCGCGCTTGCCTTTGGCCAGGACCTCGTCGGAGATTACGCCGTTGCTGTTGCGCGGAAGCCGCTGGCCTTTCTCCACGCGGATGGCCTGCAGTCCATCGAGGGTGTCGCCCCTGGTGATCCGCAAGAGCGCGGGCCTGTCCTTGCTCGCGCCCTTGAAAGTGTCGGCATTCACCGCGTATCCGTTGATGGAAGCGCGATGGTAGAACCACTCTGCCATCTGGCCGCTGGTGTAGGATCTGACCGTGAAGACGATCACGGCCGACGCAACCAGGGCCCAAAAGACGAATTTCACAATTCCTCTTCGTTTTGAAGCGGTGTCCGTCATGCTGTGAGCTCGCAGTGTGGGGTTGCGGGTATCGCGACAGGCAAGGACCGGGAAGCGCGGTGTCCCCATGCCGAGCCGCAGACGGAAGTCTATACCCCGAGGGGCCACGTTCTTCCATGGTTCTCTCGGAAATCGCAGGGGAAGGCCGAGGGCGCCCCGGTTACCGTCCGGGCGGAAGAGGGTTCACGATAAAACCCATTTTTCGAGCAGCCTCGCGCATACGGACATCGGCGGTGCAGAGCGGCCAGGACGCGTATTGTTGGGCGGCGCCCAAATGGACCGCGTCGAGCGAACGCAGGGGAATGCGGGGCTGGCACGCGGTCAAGATGCGGTTGGCGGCTTCCAGCACGGCACGCGTGACCGGGAGCAAGTTGATCCGCCGCCCCGCGATGTCGCTTTCCAGTTGTTTCCAGGCGGCCTTGCGCTGGCGGGCGGTGATGGCCTGTTCCCGCTCTTTGCGTAACATGGCGGAATGGCACTCGGTCAGCGCGATTTCTGCGCTGTACACTATCTGCCCATCCGCCAAGTCCGCGTAATACAGACTGTCAGGTTCGGGCAGCAGCAATTTCACCAGGATGGCGGTGTCGAGGTACACGGCAGCTAGTCCCGGCCGTCCCGATCCAGGCGGACGATGGTTTCAGCGCGCGTTTCGGCGCGCGTCCCCGCCTTTCGCTTGGACGACTTGAGGAGTTTGCTGTTGGCCCGGAAAGGAACGGGCTCGGCATCCAGCGCCACGATTCGCGCTTTGGGGCGGCCATCCGAGGTGACTATGATTTCTTCCCCCGCTGCGGCGCGGTCTAGGAATTCGGAAAGGCGGCTTTTCGCCATGCGTACGCTCGCGTTCATGGTTCAAGTGTAGCCACCGGTGACCACACTCGGCAAGGCCATTTTCCTAGGCACTGCGGTTCGCGAACAGCTGGGCGGCGATCTCGGCCCACTTGTTGTCATCGATTTGATGGGCGACGTCGGGTGCCAGCTTGCCACCGTCGGCCATGGTCGCCGCCGTTGCCGGCCCGGTTGCCGAAAGGATGGTCGTCAATCGGTCGACCTCAGCGCGAAACCAGCGCCGAAGCGATTTCCCGCTGAGAAGTGCGGTGGCTCCCTGGCCTGGGTGGACATCCTGCAGGCGCACGATCCAGCCTGCGCCATAGGGACTCTGGGCGATGGTGGCAGGGTTGTCGATAGCGTCGCTGTTGATGCCGACCACGATGCCACCCACGGGGGCCTTGACCTGCAAGCGGCGCTGGCCCCGGCAAAGACAGAAGAGCGTGGCTCCCTGATCGACCTTGTCGCCAATGGGCGGCGGCTGGACCGACGAGATTCTGCCAAGCGCAGCGAGAGCAAGCGCGTCCACGCCCACCTGAGCCGTGTCTGCCGCGACGTTTGCCCAGCTGTGGCCGAAATGCACCCGAAGGGTGGCAGGTGGAAACGCGAGACCTTTGTAATCTGGCTCATCGTCCGCCTCTTCGGAAAACCAACGCCGGACGGCTGGGCTGAACGCCAGCGCAACCAACACGCCAACGATTAGCACCGGAATCAGGAACCGTATGGCGTATGCCAGGCCTGCCATCAAGGGTAGGGCGACGATCAACGCCAAAGCCAAACCAAGGTACAGGCATGACGCCTTCGCGATTCGCTTGCTGACTTGAGAATTGCTCATGGGATCTCCATCAGAGAATGCTCGCAAGGGCCGTACCAGTTGGCCCGCTTCGGGACTGGCGATGCGATAGGGCAGACGCCGTTCCGCGGTTCCACTCGGATTTCGGGGAGGATCGCCAGAATCGCGCGCCCTTGCAACCCCCGTCCGGGCGTGGGCGTGACGCGCGCAAGGGGCACTTGGCAGGTTGGTTCGCTGAGTTTCTCTACACTTTCCTGGCGGAGTGTTGAGAATTTCCACATCTAGGCCAAGTATATGAAATTGTGCTATTATTCCGGCTACGTCGGACGGATCGCGAGGGTCGAGTGGCCGCACTGTCGAAAAAATCATCACCATGATTGCCCGGGCTAGGTTGCGAGGTCGCGGTGTCGCGCGGGTAGCGCGCACGGCGGAGCAAGGTCATTTCGAGGCCGATTGGTTGGAATCTGCGCGCAAGGATGCTGGTGCCGCCGAGTTGGCGCCGAATTTGCCTTCGCTGATGGAGGGCTTGTGTGTGAGACCTCAGCGGATGCGCACAAGCCTGAAGCGTCACCCAGCCGGAGAGAGAAGTTTGAAAGTGCGCAAGAAAACAAGGCCGTCTTCGCCCCCAAAGCCTCGCAGCAGCAGGCCCTCGCGTGCTGCCGCAAACCGACTGGAAAGCGTCGCGACCAAGCCGGACCTCGCCGGGCCTCTGGGGACCGTGCCAGCGGGCCAGCAGGAATGTGTCTGGATGCGCGCCGGCGTCATCAGCTTCCGGTTGTGCGACCGCGACCTCGATTGCGAGCACTGCATGCTGGATGCGGCTCTTCAGGGGCGAGGCGAGCAGGCGACCTGGGCGNNAGGGGCCAAGCGGCTATCGTCTGTTCCCGCACGATCGCCAGTTCAGCGCTGCGCACGCATGGGCGCAGGCTGCCACGGCGGAATCGGTGCGCATCGGTGTGGATGCACTCGCGGCGTGGCTGACCAGCGAGATCGTTGGCGTGCGACTGCCTGAGCTGGGCACGTCGATTAAGCGCGGCCAACCGGTCGCGACACTCTTGGCCAAGGGCGGGGAAATCACGGTTCCCGCGCCGGTCGACGGTTGCGTGGGAGCGCGGAACGAGCTTGTGCTCAGCTGCCCAGAGCTGGTGACTGCAGTCCCGTACGGCGCCGGGTGGCTGATCGATGTCAGTCTGTCGCGCGACGAACAGCGAAAGCAATTGCCGCGGCTATTGTGTGGCGCGGACGCCGAGACGCTGAGCCGAGGGCAACTGCACCAGTTCCATCGCCGCATCGACGCGCTGGTTGCGTCGCGCTCGCCTCGGGTCGGACCGACCCTTGCCGATGGAGGACAGCCGACGAATGATCCGCAGACGATGCTTGGCCCCGCGCTCTATCTGAAACTCGTGCAGGAGCTTCTCGGCTGAGCTCGGACGACGACGCCGCGCAGGCCCGGAAGGCCGACAGCGGCCAAACCAAGCCTCCGTGGAATAGCAGACCGCACCTGTCTGGATTTATGCACACCGCAAGCGCGCGCCTACTTGCGCCGCTCTTGTTCATGATCGTCGCGGTCTTCTTCATCTATGGTTTCCTCAGCTTTCGTGCGACGTCGGAGGAATGGACCGGCTCGGTGTACGCCTATGCCCAGAAATTCGGCGAGTTGGTGAAGCGCGCCACCAACCACGGCATGCTGGTCAATCGCAAAGACGACGTACAGTACGTCGTGCAACTCATCTCCAGCAGCCCAGGTATCGAGGCTATCCATATCTACAACAAGACTGGCGTCGTCGCTTTTTCGCACGACCCGGCCGAAGTCGGGCAGAAGGTCGACATGCAGGCCGAGGCTTGCATCGCGTGTCACGACAAGAGCCAACCCCTTTCCGCCGCGAACACCGACAGACGCACGCGAGTGTTTAGCAATCCGGCCGGCCGGCGCATTCTGGGCCTCATCGAGCCCATCGAGAACGAGCCTCGCTGTGCCAATGGCGGTTGTCACGTGCCAGTGTCCGAGCAGTCGATTCTCGGCATCATGGACGTGCAGATGTCCTTGGAACCGCTCGACGCTGCGCTGGCCGATGCGCGCCGACGCTCGCTTGCGCTAACCATCGCAGTCATGCTGGTCATCAGCGCTGCCACGGTCGCGTTCGTGTACCGGATCGTGCGCCGGCCGGTCATGAAACTGGTCGCCGGCACCCAGCGGATCGCGCAAGGCGACCTCGACACGCGCATCGAAGTGACGACCAAGGACGAGCTTGGCCATCTGGCCGATGCCTTCAACCACATGACGGCCGATCTGCGCCAAGCGCGCGAAGAGGCGAACCGATGGTCGCAGCAGCTGGAACAGAAGGTCGTCGAGAAGACCGCCGAGCTGGGCCGGGCGCAAAAGCAGGTCATGCTGATGGACAAGATGGCCTCGCTCGGCAAGTTGGCTGCCACGGTCGCGCACGAGCTGAACAATCCGCTCGGCGGCATTCTCAACTATGCCAAGCTGGTGGAACGGGTGGTGCGCGATGAAGCGCTCGACGAGGCCGGGCGACAGGAAGTCATTCGCTACCTGACCGCGATTCAGCAGGAATCGCGCCGCTCGGGCGACATCGTGCGCAACCTGCTGCTCTTCGCGCGGCCGGTGCAGGCGCGTCTCGCTTCGGTGAAGCTGTCCGTCATCGTCGAGCGCAGCCTGCTCTTGCTTCGGCACCGGATGGAGATGGCGCAAGTCACCTGCGAATACAAGACTCCCGGCGACGATGATTCACTGTGGTGCGACGCCGACCAGATCCAACAGGTCCTGGTCGCACTCCTGGTCAATGCCATCGAAGCGATGGAAGGGGGCGGCGGAGTTCTGCGGGTGGCGATTGCGTGCTCGCCAGACCAGCTTGAGCTCGCCATCGCAGACTCGGGCGTCGGTATTCCTGAATCCGCCGTCGCGCACATTTTCGAGCCCTTCTTTTCGACCAAGGAAAAGGAAAGCGGGGTGGGATTGGGACTGGCTATCGTGTTCGGCATTGTGCAAAGCCACGCCGGCACGATCGAAGTAAGATCCGAACCAGGGCGTGGAACTACCTTCACGGTGAAACTGCCACGCCGAACCTCCGCCGAAGCCTCCACAACAGGGACCGCCTAGATGGCTGCAAAACAAGCAAGCATTCTCATCGTCGACGACGAGCCCAGCGTTCGCGATTCGCTCTTCCATTGGTTCCGCAAGGACGGCTTTCGTGTCGTCACCGCCGCCAACGCCACCTTGGCGCTGCAGGCACTGGAACAATCGAGCTACGACATCGTATTGCTCGACATCAAGATGCCGGGCATGGATGGGATGGAGTTGCAGGCGCGTATTCACGCCCTCGACGCGAAGATCGTCGTCATCATGATGACGGCGTATGCGTCGGTGGATACGGCGGTGCGCGCTCTCAAACAGGGCGCCTTCGACTATGTCACCAAACCCATCGACCCCGACGAGCTCAGCCACTTGGTCGGCCGTGCACTCAAGGAGCAGAAGCTAGAAGACGAAAATGCGCAGCTTCGCGAAACCATCGCCGAGTTGTCTTCGGGCGACTTCATAGTCGGAGAAAGCCCGGCCATGCAGAACGTGATGGCGGAGATCCGCCAGGTGGCGCAGACCAATTCGACCGTGATGATTCGCGGCGAAAGCGGCACCGGGAAGGAGCTGGTTGCGCGCACCATTCACGCCAACAGCACGCGGAAGTACTTTCCCATCGTACCCGTCAATTGCGGCGCCTTGCCCGACTCGTTGCTGGAAAGCGAGCTGTTCGGACACGAGAAGGGCGCCTTTACCGGCGCGCAGTTCCGTCGCAAAGGCCGCCTGGAGATGGCCGACAACGGGACGTTGTTCCTCGACGAGATCGGGACGATTACGCCCAAGATGCAGGTGGACCTTCTGCGCGTGATCGAATCGAGCGAGGTCATGCGCCTGGGCGGCAGCCACCCGGTGAAGCTCGATTTTCGCATCATCTGTGCCACCCACGAGGACCTGGAAAAGGCAGTCGCCGACGGGCGGTTCCGGCATGACCTCTATTATCGAATCAACGTGTTCGGCATCAAGCTGCCGGCGTTGCGCGAGCGGCGCGAGGATATTCCGGTGTTGGCGCGACACTTCGTCGACAAACTGGCCCGGCAAATGGACAAACGCGGATGTGAGCTGAGCCCAGAGGCCATGCAGAAGGTGCTGACCTACGAGTGGCCGGGCAACGTGCGCGAGCTGGCCAA
>PMLH01000085.1 GCA_003159055.1 Myxococcales bacterium | reverse complement strand
CAGTCGCAAGTGGTGCGAGACGGTGTTCGTGGCCTTCGATCAACTGCTCGCTGGCAAGTACCCCTTTGCCACCGTGAGGACCTCGGGCGAGGCGAAGGTTTCCGACATCGAGAAGTTCTTCCAACCCGCCACGGGAACCCTGTGGCAGTACTACAATGATTCGCTGGCCAACGACATCGAGCGCGTCGGCAACCTGTTCCGGATGAAGGACGGGGCGGGGATTCACTACCGCGAAGAGTTCTTGAAGTTCCTCACGCACGCGGCCGAGCTGACCAGCCACATTTTCGCGAAAGAGCCAACCAAGGTCGGCATGCCGGTCGGGGTCCACATCCGGCCCTCGCCGCAGTACTCGAAGATCATCCTGGATCTCGGGACAAAGAAGATCACGGGCCTCAATGCGCTCGACCGTTGGGACGAGTTCGTGTGGCCCGTTCGTCGCGCGAGTTTGCGACTGTTCATCAAGAACGACGAAATCGAGTCCATCGGCCCGCGCGACGAGGGCGAATGGGCGCTGTTCTATCTGCTTGGCCTTGGCAGCAGCCCCAGCAAGAACGGCGACGCGGTTTCGCTGACCTATTCGCCGGCCAACGGGCAGACCAAGATCCAGGTCGATTTCAAGCCGGAAGGTATTCGCGAGGTGTTCCAGAAGTTCAGCCTGCCCAAGGGGATCACCGCGGGCGGCGGTTCGTGCAGGAAGTAGTGACCATGCCGAACACCGCCTCGCCTCAACCCAAGGAACCCTCGGTCGGGCTGTATGGCAAGATCCCGGCCGAGAGAGACTATGTTCGTATCAATGCCGGCGATTTCCAACATGCCGGCATGGACCAGTGGTTTCAACAAGGCGTCGAGTGTCTGCACGCCGACCGGATCGTGCTGCCCGACGAGGCTGCGAATTTCTTGTTGGCTGCGCCCAATGGCGACACCTTCGTCGGCACGTTTCGTCCCGGGGAGGATGGGGTTGGTCGGAACTTTCCACTCGTGATTTCCGTGCGCCTGGAGGCGCGCAAGTTGGTGGACGCGCTACCACTGCTGCCGACCGTCTTCGGGCCGTTTTTCGAGGCCGGGGCGACGGTCGCGGAAGCCGCGCGGGGCCTCACCGCCCAGGACCTGGCCTCGCAGGTCGACTGGCTCAAGGAAACCCTGGGGCATACCGCGGATTCGCTGCCGCTCGATGCGCTTTTGGCCGGGTCGAGCTTCTTCGAGTTGCGGGTCGCTGTAGGTGGTCTGAAAGACGGCGCAGCCTACGCGATGCACACCCTTGCCTCGGCCTGCGAGCAAGCGGTCAGCAAACCAGCGGAGTCGGCAAAGCAGACGGTGACGCTCGACTGCCCGACGCCGACCGACGGTATGCGCGCATTCTGGCTGGAATTGATCCGGCGACGGCTGGGATCGGCGGCCACCACGCCTTCCTTGATGTGGACGGCAAGCCGCTTGTTGGTCGCGCTGGGGCCCGCGCCGGCGCAGATGCTGGCCTTCCTCGCGAATCCCGAGCACAAAGCCTCGCGCTATTGGCCGCTGCGGACCAACAACATTGCCGCCAACGAGAAGGCCGTGCAGTCACTTGCGCCCGCGCAAGTGCAACTGCTTGAAGGCGGTGAGGTGTCGCTGGCTGGGGTACTGGCCGGGTTCAGCGGCGGTTGANNCGGATCAATTCTTGACCCTGGCAGGAGGCCGACCCATTCCGATACTATCGGCGACTGCCACCCTGGAGAAGAACGCCCTGTCCGACCTTCGCCTGATACCTTGCCTCACGCCGCACGGCCGGCTCTTGCTTGCACCGTCGGACGAGGCGCCCGTCCTCGAGCCAAAGTTCGGCGAACGCATCCAGCGGGCCTTCGAGCGCGGGGCCGGGCACGGGCTCCTCAGGCTCGGTGCCGCCGAGGTTGCCGAGGTGGTCCCGCCGGTCTTCGCCTACTGGCGGGAATTCGCAGGGCGTTTCGTTACTGCACTGTGCGCTCGGCCTGAAACTGACGAGCAGGAGGTCGAGCTTCCGGCACCGCCCGAGGACGCCGCGGCGCTGGCCGCCGGCGCGCCGGTGATGCCAGGGGCTGAGTATCTGACAGCTGACGTCCTGAAGGCGCTTTGGACCGAGATTGGCGCCGCTTTCGTCGCCGAGCGAGCCCTTGCAAAGACCAGCGTTCAGGATTTCCTCAAGCGCCTCTGTCCCGCCTGGAACGTGGTGGGCAAGGTGCATTTCAACCTCGCAGAGAATCGCCGGGACGAGGAGGCACCGTTCGCCTTCCTCGCGACGTACACCCATCGGCTCTCGGCGCACGGCAAGGCCCAGCACTTGCCGCTCGGTCAGGCCCTGCACGACTACGCCGGGGCGGCCAACAAGGTACGGCTGCTTTCGCTCTTGCTGCCGGTTCAGCGGGCGGCCGAGCGTTGTGCTTGGCTGAAACAGATGGTCGACGCTGGCGAGATATTCCACCCTTTGCGCTGGTCGCCGCACGAGGCATTTCAGTTCCTAGGTGACGTGCCCGAACTGGAGCGCGCTGGCGTCGTGGTTCGCATGCCCGCGACCTGGCGGACCGGGCGCCCATCCCGTCCGCAGGTGACCGCGACCGTCGGGTCGAAGGCGACGACGGCCTTCGGCAAGGATGCCTTGCTCGACTTTCGCATGGAGCTCTCTCTCGATGGCGGGAGCCTGAGCCCGAGCGAGGTGAAGGAGATCCTGGCAAGCGCCAACGGGCTCGTCATGATTCGCGGCCAGTGGGTCGAGGTCGACGGCGAGCGGCTGCGGCGGACGATGGCCGAGTTCGAGGAGGCCAACCGGATCGCGGCAAGCCAAGGCCTTTCGTTCGCTGAAGCGATGCGTATGCTCGCTGGCGCCGGCATCGCCAAGGGAGATGCTGCCGCGGGCGTGGATCCGGACTGGTCGCGGGCGGTCGCGGGGCCGTGGCTTGCCGAGACGCTGAAAGGGCTGCGCTCGCCCGAGGCGCTGGCCAACGTCGATCCGGGCCGTGATCTTCGCGGCGAGCTTCGACCCTATCAACAGGTCGGTGTGCGCTGGCTCTATTTGCTGTCGCGGCTGGGCCTCGGCGCCTGCCTCGCCGACGACATGGGCCTCGGCAAGACCATCCAGATCCTGTCGCTGCTGCTCGTGCTGCGAGCCTCGGCGAAGGGCGCACGGCGGCCGAGCCTGCTGGTCGCGCCGGCCTCGCTGCTGGCCAACTGGGCTGCCGAGATCGAGCGCTTTGCGCCCGCGCTCAAGGCGCAGGTGGCGCACACGTCGGCACTGCCAGCGGGCGAGCTTGCTGCGGTCGCGTCGGAGCGCCTTGCCGACGTCGATCTCGTGATCACCAGCTACGGCTCGCTGCTGCGCATTCCGTGGCTGGCCACGACTGCATGGAATCTGGCCGTGCTCGACGAGGCCCAAGCCATCAAGAATCCCGGCGCCAAGCAGACCCGCGCGGCCAAGAAGCTCGTCGCACAGTCGCGCATCGTGCTCACCGGCACACCCATCGAGAATCGACTCGGCGATTTGTGGTCGATCTTCGATTTCTGCAATCCCGGGCTGCTCGGCTCGGCCAAGGAATTCGGAAGCTACACCAAGAGCCTCGCGGACAAGCCGCACAATCCCTACGGTCCCCTGCGCGAGCTGGTGCGGCCGTACATCCTTCGGCGGCTCAAGACCGACAAGAAGGTGATCTCGGACTTGCCCGACAAGACCGAGGTCAAGGCCTTCTGCCAGCTCAGTCGCAAGCAAGCTGCGCTCTACCAGCAGGCGGTCAAGGAGCTTGCGCAACAACTCGAGGACGCCGAGGGCATTCGCCGCAAGGGATTGGTGCTGGCGTTCCTCATGCGCTTCAAGCAGATCNNCAACCACCCGTCGCAGTGGCTGGGCGACGAGGCGTGGGCCGAGGACGACAGCGGCAAGTGGACGCGTCTGCGCGAGCTTGGCGAGGTGATCGCTGCGAAGCAGGAAAAGGCACTGATCTTCACCCAATTCCGCGAGGTGACGGCGCCGCTGGCGGCATTTCTTGGCCAGGTGTTCGGCCGTCCCGGGCTGGTGCTCCATGGCGAGGTCGAGGTGAAGAAGCGCAAGGACCTGGTCCGGCGCTTCCAGGAAGACGACACGGCGCCGTTCTTCGTGCTGTCGCTCAAGGCGGGCGGCTCGGGGCTGAACCTGACCGCCGCGTCGCACGTGGTGCA
>PMLH01000291.1 GCA_003159055.1 Myxococcales bacterium | reverse complement strand
GTCCGCTGGCGCGCGCGGCATGGAGAGCATGAAGATGTTGCAAGGCAATGACACCGGCCTTGGCAAGATGCTGGAAAGCTATGGCTTCAAGGTCGGGCAAGAAATCGTCGTGGATCCGCAGTCGGCCGCACCCGGCGTGATGGATGTCGGCGGTGGACGGCGTGCGCTCCTCACCTCCGCTGCGTTCGTCGGAGCTGCCACGGAGAAGGCGCCTGGCTTGTCGGTTCTGGAAGGCGTCCGCGCCCTGGTCTTCCCATATGCCAGCCCGGTCGAGCTGGTGGGACCGCTCGCGGGTGGGAACGTCCCCGCGGGGGGGAAGACGTGGAAGGTGGCCAGCTCGTCCGCGGCCAGCTACGCGCATTCCGGCTTCGCCCTTGTCGGACCCGACATGAAGTTCGAGCAGGGCAAGGAAACGCCGCGCGCCTATGCCTTTGGCTACGCCTACCAAGGGCCGCTCAAGAGCGCGTTCGTGAGTGCGCCGGCCGCTGCGGTATCGACCGACAAACAGCCGCTCGGCGAATCGCAGAAGCCGGTCCGCCTGCTGGTGGTGGNNCGCGCAGTTGCTCTACAACGCCATCGGCTGGACCGTGGAAGACGAGGCGCTGATCCCGCTGCGCTCGAAGAACATGGACAGTCGGCAGATTGCCGCCGCCTCCGAAGGCAAGGCCAGCGTGGTCCAGTGGGCGAACGTGCTCGGACTGCCGCTTGCCTTCTGCCTGTTCGGCGTCGCGCGCTGGCGCGTGCGCAAGTCGAACCGCGCAAATCAAAGGCTCTAGTCATTCGAGGTACACGATGAATCGCAAGACTCTAATTGCCGGACTTGTTTTCGCCGGGCTCATCCTGGCCACCGTGCTTCTGATGCGTTCACCCGAAAAGGGAACCCGCACACCCGAATCGGCCCCGCGTCCGATCGCCAAGCTGACCGCCGACAGCTTCGACACCTTGGAAGTGACCAAGGCGAAAGTCACGACCGTCATCAAGAAGGACGGCGAGGCGTACAAGATCGTGCAACCGATTTCCTACCCGGCCGACAAGGACGCCGCCAAGCTGGCCTTTGAATCCCTCGCCAAAATGGAGTTCGGCGACGTCGTGTCCGACCAGAAGGCGCGGCACGGCGAGTTCGAGCTGGGCGATGACGGCTTGCGTGTGGCCATCAAGAAGGGCGACAAGTTGCTGGCCGACCTGCGCATCGGCAAGACGACCAATCAGATGACCATGATGCGCGTGGAAGGCAAAGACGAGGTTTGGTCCACCTCCGGCGTCTTCAAGCACCAATTCGACAAGGACACAAGCGCCTGGCGTGACAAGTCCATCACCAGCTTCGACGAAAAGGATGCTGAAAGGCTTCAGGTGACGACCAAGAACGGCGCAAAGATCGTGCTCAAGAAGCCGGCCCCGAACGATGCGGGCCCCGCGCCGGAATGGCAAGTCGTGGAATCGTCGGTCAAGGTAGAGCCCTTCGACAAGAGCGTGGCCTCGGGCGTGGTTTCGCAGCTTTCGACCTGGAAGGCCAACGACTTTGCCGACAACGCCAAACCGGAAGACACCGGACTCGATTCGCCCGAGCTTACCGTCACGGTCACCCTCCGCAACGGCAAGCAGCAGACCGCCCTGGTCGGCAAGAAGAAGGGCGACGAGGATTTCTACGTCAAGACCGCCGCCAATCCCCAGGTCTACCTAGTCAAGAAATATGGCCTCGATCGCCTGAACAAGCGCCCGATCGAGTTCCGCGACAAGACCCTCTGCAATCTCAAGAGCGAAGAGCTGACCGAGGTCGCGGTCAGCCACGACAAGAACTCGTTCACCTTGTCCAAGCAAGGCAAGGACTGGAAAGCCACCAAGCCGGCCGGCATCACCGTGGACGATTCCAAGGTCTCGACCATCGCCGGCGCCTTCTCGGACTGGAAAGGCCAGGGATTTGCCGAGGACAACTCGCCCAAAGCGACGGGTCTGACAAAGCCGGCCGCAACCATCGCCGCCAAGTCGAGCGTGAAAGGTCACGCTTGTCAGATCAAGATTGGCGGCGAAACCAACGACAAGGGCAACTACTACGTCCAGGTCGACAACCAGCCCGACATCTTCACGGTGGCCAAGTGGTCCGTCGACCGCATCATCATCAAGGTCGACGACCTGAAGAAGAAGTAGCGAACTTCCTTCCGCTGGCGAGCCCTGCCCGTCCTCCCAGAGGGCGCGGGGCTCGGCGGTGATGGTCAGGGCCTGTCAGCCACTGCGAATGAGCGCAGCCTCTCCCCAGACACGTGCATGCGCCACATCGTCTCGAACGCCGATTCAAGGTGGCGAGCAAAGCGCCGGCTATCGAAAAGCGCCGCCGTGAGGCGGTTTGCGTGCAGCTTCTCGCGAACCTCGCGCATGCGGGTGGGCTCTTGCGCAAGCCTTAGCGCTAGCGCCTCGTAGTCAGCGAGTGAATCAGTCACCAGCTCAGGTAGGCCCACGGCGCGGAGCAGACTGCTCGCGACCCGACCTGGAAAGGATTTCCCAACGCAGGTGACAACTGGGCAACCTCCCCAAAGCGCGTCGCTGGCCAGTGTGTGTGCGTTGTAGGGAAGGGTGTCAAGGAACAGGTCGGCGTTGCGGAAACGCGCCAGATGATCCGGGTTCGACAATAGCGAAGCAAAAACCAGACGCGCAGCCCCTCCAGCAAGCCTCGATTCTGCTTCCCGCCTGAGGTTTGCTTCGGCCGTAGAATTCGAGCGCAACAGCCATAGCACGCTGCCCGGGACGCCCGCGAGCAACCGAATCCAAATGTCGAACATGGCAGGCGAGATCTTGTGGGGTGAGGCAAGGCAACAGAACACGAAACCATCCTCCGGCAGCCCATGCTCGGAACGCTTGGGCGTGCTTGGCGATATTGCCCGCGTGCGATCGTTGACCTGGTAAGAGTTCGGTAGATAGACGAGGTGCTCGGAAAAGTGTTCCTGCTCGTCTTGGCGTACGACGTGTGGGTCCACCAGGACGAAATCCAGCGCCTCGCTTCCCATCGTTCCCGGATAGCCAAGGTAACTCACCTGAATCGGTGCCGGGCGAAGGCTCAGGATCTCCGGCCGCGCGCTGGTGGTGTAGCCCTTCAGGTCGACCAGGATGTCCACGTTGTCGTCCCGGATTCGGCCGGCGGATTCGCGATGCGAGCACCCGAGCAGGTCGACGAACTTGTCGAAGGAGGCCACTACCATCTGGCGAGCCGCACTGCGGTCGTCGGGGCCGTAGGAATACCCAATCACCCGAAACCGTCCGCGATCGTGCAGCCTAAACAACTCCCCGATCAGGTGGACGGTGGCGTGCTCATGGAAGTCAGCGGACAAATAGCCAATCGTTATCCGGTCCTTGTCTTTGCGTGGCGAAGGCCGTTGTCCGACGGGCCCCAGGTGCGAAGTAGCCCAGCGCTTGGCACAGAGGAACTGCTGGCGCGGCGTTGTATCGAGAGTCAGAAAGACAAACGGATTGACCGCTGCGGTCCCCGCCTCGACGGTCGTGACCAGCTCGGCAGTGAGGTCGGAGACCTGGCGCCAGTCGCAGAGCTCCTTCGACAGGTGAACCAGCTGATGGACGGCGGCAGTGAAGCCGGGATTGAGTGCGAGTGCGGCACGCATCACCTGTGCCGCCTCCTCGGGCCTGCCCAGCCGACGCAGCGCGCCGCCTAGATTTCGGTGGGCTTCGACGTAGTCTGGGCGAATCTCCAGCGCGGCCCGGTAACAGACCACTGCCTGCTCGTGAAAATCGGTGATCTGTAGCAGGTTGCCTAGGTTGTTGTGCGCTTCCGCGAACTTTGGCGCGCTCGCGATAGCCTGACGGTAGCAGGCCTCGGCTTCGGCGAACTCCCCGTGCAGCGACAGTAGACTTCCGAGATCGTTCAAGGCAGTGGCAAACGTCGGATCTGCCTTGATGGACCTGCGCAACAATTCGGCTCCCTCGTCTTGCCGCCCTTTCTGCAAGGCAACCATCGCCAGAAGATACAGAGCCTTGGGCTGCTCAGGGACCTGCTGCAGAATCTTGCCGCAGACCTGGGCAGCAGCGGTCAGGCTGCCCGTTCGGACCATCCTGGTGGCCAGTTCCAAGGCCTCGTCAATCGTCGGCGGTTGCGGCACCCGACGAGTATAACGACAATCGCGATTGCCGTGCACCTCAGAGGCACGCGATGTCGTCGTCGGTCCAGCCGCATTTCCACGTGTAAGGATTGAACAATGCGTGCCTTATGTAGAGGGCCACCTGCGGATGGTTCCTCCACTTCTCGATGAACTTCTTCGCGTTGATCTTCATCAACGCCGATCTTCTCTCAACACCGTAACTTCGCGCTGGCGTTTCGTGGATGACCTTGGAATCTTGGACCACATCGAGCCGGTAGCCGGCGAGCAGCGCCCGAACATTGTAGTCATCATCCTCATAGTAGGCAGGGGCGAATCTCTCATCGAGATGCCCCAGTTCTTGCGCCGAGGCCATGTTGATCCCAACGCACTCGAACATCACCATGATCGGATGCACGGACCCATCGCTCCCTCGGCCCATCCTGCCGCGCGTGCCAACCAGCGCGACACGCTCATCCCTGTCCAGTCGGTCGACGAGCTGGTCTATCCAATCGCCGTGGACCGTACAGTCGTTGTTCATCAACACCGCATGGCGGGTGTCCGCGGCGCCAAGAAGCCGGTTCGCGCTCTTGGTGTAGCCCAGATTCACCTCATTTCTCAGGAGCTGCACGCGATCAGAAAGCGCCGCAAGATAGCCCGTGGTGACGCTGTCGTCGGAACCGTCGTCGCACACGATGATCTTGAACTGCGTCCGATTCTCGACCCGTGACGCGAAGATGCCCTCCAGACACTGTTTTGTGTCCGCCGGATTGTTGAATACCGGAATCAGAATCGAGACATCTTCCTTCATTCTTTCCTGTTCCTCACGACCGATGCGCCTTCAATCTGCAACGTCCGCACGCAGCGCTGCGGGTCTTCGTCGCTATTGGAGAGCGATTTCGGCGGTCGCAACAATCTCGCGCTCAGGCGTCTGCAGCCCAGCGGCGCGACGTATCTCGTAGGCTCGGTCGCGTAGCTTCTCGGCGGCTTCCCGGCGCCCGATGCGTTCCTCGAAGTCGGCGTAGGCGAGGAAGGTCCGGCCAAGCTCAAGCTCGGCGCCTGACGAGCCGAGCAACTCCACCGCGCGGTCGAAGACCTCGCGTGGCCCACCCCGGTCGCAATCGCCCGGCGCGCCGGACGCCAGCGCAGCCCCGAGCACCCGCAACGCCGTACCAGCCAGCGGCGCTGCACCCATCTTCTCGGCTTGTGCGACGGCCTCGCTGGCGTGATCGCGCGCGCCCAGGAAGTCGCTTTGGGCAAGGCAAATCTCGGCCAGTGCACGGTCCGATTCCGCGACCAAACGTCGAGCACCGAATTTCTGCGCGATGTCTCTCGCCGCGCGCAGCTCCTTCTCGGCCGCGCCATACTCCCCCTGGGTCAGCAGGCAGTCGCCGACTTGCAGCGCGACATGACACTCGGTCAAACGGTCGCCCATCTCGCGCGAAAGCCCCCTAGCCTGCCCGAGGAGCTTCTGCGCCAACTTGGGATGCCCAGCCTCGCGGGTCAGTGCCCCCAGATCGAGCAGCGTGAACACAATCCCGTGCGGATCGCGCGTGGCCTGGCTGATCGCCAGTGCGCGCTCGAAGGTTTGCTGGGCCAGGCCCAAGCGCCCCATCAGCGCCTCCACCATCCCAATCCATGCCAGCGTCAGTGCCGTGCCCCGTTCGTCCTTCAATTCCACGCGGATCGCGAGCGCGGCCTTGTGGCAGCGCAGTGCCTCCTCCGGCTTTCCCACCAGGTAGTACACGCGCCCAATGTCGTCGAGGCTCGCCGCCACCCCTGGACGGTCGCCGCCCAAGTCAAACAGCAGATGGGCCATGTCCAGGTGCTGAACCGCCATGCGGTAGTCGCCCAGCGCCCGATACACGCGACCGATGCGCCCGTGCGCCGCCCCGCCCTTGCCGGGCAGGTCCAAGCTCCAAGCCGCCTTGAGCATGTCCCCGAAGTGGGCCAAGGCCTCGTGGCTGTGCCCCAAGCGCGCGCAGATGTCGCCGAGCTTGTGCAGGGTCTCGATCCTGAGCAAGGCCTCGTCGGTACCGAGCAGGGCGAGACCGCGCGCGTAGAGGGATCGTGCACGCTCGTGGTCGCGCGCGCGACCGGCCTCGTCGGCCGCAGACAGGAACCGACGGCTGGCCCGCCGCTCGTCTCCGCCTTTTTGATAGAGAGCCGCAACATTTTCCAGCTGATCGATCGACGGAACCCTGCGGGTGCGAGCTTCGATCCATTGGGCAGCAAAGCAACGGCGACGCCGCATGACCTCCGGATCGACCGTGGCTTCGATCAGCGCTCGTTCATCCAGGTCGGCAAAGCACCAGGCGATTTCGTCGCCCATGAAGCTTGCCGTGGCCTTCCTGAGGTAGCCACGTTCCGCCAGAAGTCCAATCAGGCGCTTGGATTCCTCGATGGAAGGATCGGGGGCAAACACCAGCGTCGGATCCCAGGGCTCGGCACCCAGTCGCCCAAGCGCGACCAATCCGCCAATCCAGAATACCTCCCCCATCGCGACTGCACGCGCCAGCATGTCCCGCTCGCTCAGGCTCAGATCGGCGACGCGCATGGCGGCCTTGCCGTCGGGACCCAAGTGCGGCCCTTCGCTTTCCGCGCGCTCGAGATCGAACTGCCAGGTCTCGGCCGTGTTGCACGCCAAAACACCGTGCTCGCAGTAAGCCGACAGCAACTCGACAAGCAGCGCTGGATTCCCGCCAGATTCGACCGCGGCTCGTTCGGCAAGGCCGGGCGCCAGGCTCTGCGAGCCTAGCGCGCACTGAATGAAGACGTCCATTTCGAGCGGCCCCAAGCCACCGAGGTCGATGCGAACGTGGCTGCCACTGGCGGCGGCCCAGTCAGAACGCCGAAGCAATAGCTCCGGACGTGCGGCCACAATCAACACCAGGGTCGTTTCGCCGAGCTCGTCGCGCAGCCGCGCCAACAGATCAAGCGACGCGTCGTCCGCGCAATGCGCATCGTCGACCACGTACAAGGTCGGTTTCCGACGAGCGTTCTCTTCGAGGAAGCGGCAAAGCACCGCCCGGGCCAAGTCCGCCTCCTGCTCGGGGCGCATGGCCAGCGACTGCATGAGCGGCCTTTGCGCGTGGGCGAGTCCCAGAAATCCGCCCAAAAGCCCGGCGATTTCCGATACGCGCCGGTCGCCGAACACGATGTTCAATTCCTCGCGCAGCCGTTCCGCCACATCGCCGGGCTGCATACCCGACGTAATGCCGAGATGGGCTGCCAAGAGCGCACGTACGACGCCGAAGCTCTTGTTTTCCTCTCCTTCGCTTTCGACTTTCGCCGACACGTACACGGTCTTGAAGTCCCGCCGCTCGCCCACGTCGCGAAGCCAGTCGGCAAGCATGCGGGTTTTTCCTATGCCGGCGCTGCCGAGCATGGTCACGAACTGCGGTGCCGCGAATCGATGGGCTCGATCCAGGGCGGCACAGAGCTCGCGGCGTTCGGCCTCGCGACCGATCAGCCTACTCACTCGAAAATCCCGTCGTTCACCCAGGCGCTCAGCGGTCATACCACCTTGATAAGGTGCTTTGCGCCCGAGAGCCAAAAACCCATCAGTATGAGACGCGTAGCGCCATAGCTACGCTGACGCCACTACATGCCGATGATCACGACGCCGCGTTCGGGCGACTGGTCGCCTTGCTGCTCTCGACCCCGGTCCGGATCGTTCTCGTCCTGCCAGGACGGCTGCGGCATCGGAATCTCAAGCCGAGGAAGATCTCCCCGCCGACGGTCTTCTTCGCGGCGGCGGATTTCATCGATGATCCACGGCTCCAGCATGGGAATCTCTCTGCCTATGCTTATGGCTTGCAACATCGCAGCCCGACAGTCAAGACGCGCTCGGAAGTCACAGACGATCTTGGCTCCTACGCGTGTTTGTGCGCACCTTCCGCCGGCTTCGTTCAACAGCATTTGCCAGCTTTCGCGACACAACTGTCGCACCTTGGCCGCCTGACTCCGCAAATTTTGCCGGGTCATCGGTGAGGTCTTCAGCTTGCTGTGGGGTGTTCCCGCCATGTCCTAGCCTTTTGATGCCCAGAGCTCGCGTGCGTTGCCGAGAGCCCTCATATGATCAATCGGCCAGTTTTTGCTTCGGGTTTAGGGCGGAAGACGAATTTGTGGAATTTGCCCATCTCCCGACGGGGGCGCGCTGCTGATCCTGACCGTGTAGGGCTCGTTGGCGTTCCCATCGCCTTTCACGGGCGCAATCCGCAACAGCAAGGGCTCGCCCAAATTGGCAATCCTGGACAGCTCGACTTGCTGGTGCGGCTTCTTGGTCTCAGCCGAGACGACGATTCCAGCCTTCCTCGCCCTGGACACCTCGACCTTGCCACGCAGGTGGCCAGGAAACGAGACTTCGACGCTGATCTCGCGCGGCTCGCCGGAATCATACAGGAAGTAGTCGACGTCCCCGGCGGGCAGGAAACCCAACGTCGTGCCATCGTGGACCGGCGTTGCGTTGGCTGGGGCGTCGTTCGGCTCGATCTCGGCGTCCTGCATGAACGCACCCAGAGAGAGGTGCAGAACGTAGCGCTGACCGCGGTTTTGCCCGGCTTCGCTCCTCACCATCACGTAGAAAAAACGCGAGTCGGCGCCGGCGTCCACCGCCCCAGCACCGATTCGAACATTGTGAAGAGACAGTTTCTCGCCTTTTCTGCCCTTCGCGATCGCCAGCCGTGAGCCACCGCCCGCCAGCACTTGCAAGCCGGGCGTCACCCCTTCAACGCCGTCGAGGACCACATCCAAAGCCGAGGCGACCTCAGGCGCCGGCAAGCGATAGAAGTCCTGGTCGTGCTGCCATCCATAGAGGCCGGCCAGCTCCGCCATGCCACCCATGACCGTGGTCTCCGCCGCCTCCATGCTGTCGTTCGGCTCGCGCTCGTCAGCCACCTCGAAGTCACTGAGCTGGACCGAGAGCTTGTATCTGCATGGCACTGGCGGTTCAGCTGATTTGCCCGACTTTGAGAATGCCTTCACACGAAAGTAGTAGAACCGGCCCGGTTGCGCGGCCATGTTCGGCATGCCCGCGGGTTCCCCATTCTCGGCAGTCACGGCTTCCAGGACCTTCAGATCGTCATCGAGGATCTGCAAGGTGACGCTCGCGCCGCTTTCAGGCGCAATATCCAGGATTAGTCGCCGAGCCGTCCATCGTGGGTCTTCAGGTTGGGCCGAGTCACGCGACGGCGACCTGTCATGGCCGCCAGCGCTGCCTGGAATTTGAAGCTTGAACACGTCGACGTCCCTGCTCGCCGTCGGGTCGGACTGACTCGATAGACTCCCTTCCACATCAATCACAGGCCACTCCGCGTTAAGGACGAGAAGCTGCGCCTGCTCGGGACTGTCGTTCGGTTCGCGCTCTGCCAGGCGGCGCGCAGGCGCAGCGTCGCTGCGGGGAGCAACCACGACAACTGACGCCCCGTCACCATGTGAGAGGCGCGCGCGACGGCACGCGCTGACCGAACCGACGGCAATCAACGCAAGCATCGCGCCCTGCACGAACCGACTTGCACGGACGGAGAACCTTTGGGCGGACGCCACGGCTTTGTTCGGCCTTTCCTCAGACGCTGGAGATCGGCTTTATGCCAGCGATGAACTCGGCCTCAGCCACCACCGCACCATCAACCTTGGCCTCGCCACGCATCTTCCAAACCGAACCGCCCTTGCGCAACGGCGTGACTTCCAGGACAAGAGTGTCGCCGGGGACGACGGGCTTGCGGAACTTCACCTTGTCGATGGCCATGAAGTAGATGACCTGGCACGCCGAATCGAAACCGACCTGCGGCGCAACCAACAGCATCCCGGCCTGTGCGAGCGCCTCGACGATGAGCACGCCTGGCATGATGGGGTTGCCAGGAAAATGGCCTTCGAAAAACGGCTCATTGGCGGAGACCAGCTTGCGGGCGACGAGCTTGTCGTCCGCCACCGAATCGACCCGATCAACGAGCAAGAACGGGTAGCGGTGCGGGAGAATCGCTCGAATGGCCGCGATGTCCATGGGCGCCTCCCGCGATCCCAAGCTACTTCTTCTTTGGTTCGGGGGCCGCCGGCTTCTTGGCTGGCGCCGAGCCGGCGCCCTTCTCTTCGCCAGCGTTGAATCGGCGAATCACCTCGTTGGTCAGGTCGAGGTGAGGCTTGGCGTACACGACCCCCATGTTCTGGTCTAACACCATGGTCAGGTTCTCGGCCGCAGCAATCTTGGCGATGATCCGCTGCAAGCGCTCGACGATGGGCTTGGTCGCCTCTTCTTCTTTGGCGGCCAGGTCTTGCTGGTGGCGCATGTACGTCTGCTGAACCTTGCCGACCCGCTCCTGCAGCTCGGCTTCCTTCTGACGAACCGTATCGGCCGGCAACAGGGTACGCTTCTTGTTGAGGTCCTCAATCGCCTTCTTGACCTCTTCCTGTTGCTCGTCGAGCTCTTTCTGTTTCTTGTCGAAGTCCTTCTTGAGGGTTGCGCGAGCCTTGCGCCCATCCTCGGTTTCTGCAAGGGCACGCCTGAGATCGACGGTACCGAGCTTCACCTCCTCGGCGCGCAGCGGTCGCGCGAACAGGGACAGAAAAATAGTTGCGAGCAGTGCAGTACGAATCATTGAGCTTGTCTCCACTTGGTCGAAAGGACGCACATCGATACCACAAAAGCGCCAGCAAATCTCGCCCGGCAAGTGTTGGGCACAACCGAGTTACTTGTTGCGGCCCCTGGCCAGGAGCGCTCCTAGTCGCATCCGATGAATTCCACGTCATCCACCCAGAAGTCGAAGCTGGCGCCCGGCTTGTTCACCTGCCACTGCAGTCCGTAGAGCTTGCCAGGCTTGATCATGTGTGGCCGCGGCGAGCCCCAGTCAGGGAGTTGCCTCAGCCTGCGCCACGTGAGGACGTAACGCTGCCAGGACTCGGTCAGGGTGATCTCGGCCCCGAAGTCGTTGAAACAGTCCCTGCAGATGCCACCGTCCTTGTCCGTGCTGACGTCGGGCACCTTGAACCGCACCTGCCCATAGCTGTCCTCGCCTCGCTTGGCCCAGAAGGAAATGCCCTTGACCTTGGATGCGTCGTACGGGCCCTTTGGGTCCACGAGATTCACGCCGAGCGCGCCAAACACGACCCGCCCGCTTCCGACGTGCCCCTTCACATGAGCGGCATACCGCGAACCGTTCGCCCCGCCCGGCGAAGGCGCGAAGGGCCCGCCCGCCTCTGGGTCAACCCGTGTGCCGGCCTCATCCGCGAAGGTGTACCAGTAGCCACCTCGGCCACCCGTCACCTTGGTCTGGTTGTTGTTGTCCTCAAAGTCGTCAATCAACCCTTCGGGGCCGCACGAGCCCAGTATCTCGGCGGCCTCGCCGCTCGCTGGGCTCTGCCCCGGCATGACGCAGCCGGAAGCTCCGAGGAGAACCATTGCGAGGAGTGATGCGCCCCACCCCCATTGGGCTCGATGCGACGAAGAGTAGTTTTTTTCCACGGCGACCAGAACACGCTCCGAGGCGTGGCTATGAATACCTATCCGCTGGAGCCGCTCCCTGGCAAGGCCCTTCTCCGACATCCTTCCAGGTTGCAATCCGAGCCTGGAAGCGCAACTCTTCACCCAACTTTCACCATGAGCATTCTCTTTCTCTCCGGAGCCTCGGCCTTCACCCCTGCCCGTCTGGCCAAACGCCTGAAGAAGATTCAGGGGCAAAACCCCGGAGTGCGGGACACCGCGGCCGAATTCGTCCACATCGTTGACCTCGGCGAGTCGTTGTCAGACGGCGAACGACGGGTACTCGACCGCCTCTTGCAGTACGGGCCGCGCACGGAAGCGCACGGCTTGTCGGGCCCGCGCCTGCTGGTCGTGCCGCGCATCGGAACAATTTCGCCGTGGTCGTCCAAGGCGACCGACGTCGCTCACAACTGTGGGCTCGGGAAGGTCAGGCGCATCGAGCGCGGCATCTGGTACACGGTGGCAGGCGAGGTCACGAGCCCACGAGACCTGCGGGCCGCGATTTCCGACCGGATGACGGAATCGGTGCTCGAAAGCGAAGAAGCGGCGGCTCGGCTTTTCCACCGCGCCACGCCGCAGCCGATGGCCACCATCGACGTGCTGGCCGGCGGGCGCCAGGCCATCGAAACCGCGAACGCCGCCATGGGCCTGGCCCTGGCAGCAGACGAAATCGACTACCTGGTCGAGAACTTCGAGGCGCTCGGCCGCAACCCAACCGACGTCGAGCTGATGATGTTCGCGCAGGCCAACAGCGAACACTGCCGCCACAAGATCTTCAA
>PMLH01000488.1 GCA_003159055.1 Myxococcales bacterium | reverse complement strand
GCGCACCGAGGTCGAGAAGACCCTCGCCTGCGCCGACATCTCCGACGAGTTTCCGGCCGCGGTGACGGACGAGGTGTCGCGCTTTCCCGACGCGGTCGAGCCACCCGACTTCCATGATCGAGCCGACCTTCGTCAGGTGCCCTTTACGACCATCGATCCCGAGACCGCGCGTGATTTCGACGACGCCGTCGCGCTGGAAGCGCTCCCGCAGGGCGGGCAACGACTGTGGGTCGCCGTGGCCGATGTGTCCCACTACCTGCGCGAAGGCACCNNCGAGGCCCAGGCGCGCGGCGTGAGTGTGTACCTGCCAAGCCGGGCCATTCCGATGCTGCCCGAGGCGTTGTCCGGTCATCTTTGTTCGCTGCTGCCCGGGGAAGACCGCCTGGCCATGGTGGTGCGCGTCGACTACGACCGAAGCTGCAACGTCACCCAAACCGACTTCTGCGCAGCCGTGATTCATTCGCACGCGCGCCTCGACTATCCCGGGGTGGCCGCGGCCTTGGCCGGCGACGTGCGCGGGAAGCGCAAGTCCTACCAGCCTTTCCTGCCGGCGTTGCGTGCGATGGACGCGCTGGCGCGCAAGCTGCGCCTGCGCAGGCAAGAACGCGGCGCCTTGGATCTGGATCTGCCACAGGCGGTGATCGAGCTCGACAACGACGATCCGCGTTTGGTGCGCGACGTGCGGCGCGCGCGGCGCGACGAGGGCGAGCGCGGCGCCTACGCGATGATCGAGGAATTTATGCTGGCGGCCAACGAGGCCGTCGGGGAAAGCTTTCAGGACCGCAAGGAAGACACCGCCTGGCGCGTCCACGCGGTGCCCGACGACGAAAAAGTCGCCGCCTTCGCGACCCTGGCCGAACGCTACGGCATCCGCTTCGATCCGGAGGAAGCGAAGACGCCCCTCGGCTTGAGCGTGGTGCTCAAGCGCCTGCGCGGCCACCCGGCGGAAAAGCCGCTCTCGCTTCTCCTTCTGCGCGCCCTCAAGCAGGCGACCTATGACGTGGTGAACGTCGGGCATTTCGGCCTGGCCTCGCCCGCGTATCTTCACTTCACCTCGCCCATCCGCCGGTATCCGGATGTGATCGTTCACCGTCTGCTCAAGCATCGCCTGGCCAGCCTGGGAAAACCCGCCGGCGGATTTTCGCCGCTGGCGACGACGGCGATGCCCACCAGCGAGATTTTGCAGAACGCGTCCACCAACGCCTCCTTCTGCGAGCGCAAGGCGATGGAGGTCGAACGCGAAGTCGTCGACCTTTACCGGGCCTTTTTCATGCGCGATCGGGTGGGTGACGTTCTCGAAGCGTCGATTTCCGGCGTGACCTCGTTCGGGATCTTCGTCGTCGCCGATGAGCCGTTCGTGGAAGGCCTGGTACGCACGGACTACCTTTCGCCCGACGATTTCTACGAGTATGACGAGGTTGCGTGCCGGCTCATCGGCCGGCGCACGGGCCGGACTTTCTCGCTGGGCGACCGCGTGAAGGTTGAGGTTCTGCAAGTCAGCGTCGCCCGCCGGCGCATCGAATTGCGATTGTGCGATTCCACAGGCCGCGCGCCCGTCGGCAAACGGGAAAAGCGCACAAAGAGCGAAGGGCGACAACCGAAGAAGGATCGCAGCGAGCGCAGGCGCGAGTTGCGCGGCAAGAACGAAAGGCGGAAGAGGAAGTAGGCATGTCGGTCAATGTCGACCACGTGCCGGGCCGTCCACCGCCGGCATCTGCCCCCGCCGAGATCATTGAGTCTTGGTTGCCCGCGGTTTGGGGAGCCGCGGAACGCAAACCGGAAGGCAGCTCGCCGCGACTACGGCTTTCGCTGTCGGGATCGGACGGCGGTGAATGGGACATGCAGATCGAGGACGGCGAGCTCGCGGTGGCCCGCCGCGTGCGGACCATGCACGTCCGTGGCGACGACCCCGACGTTTGGATCCGGCAATCCACCTCCGACTTCCTGGCCGTGATCTTCCCGCACGAAGATCTGTTTCAATTCTTGCCGGCTTCGGCCGACATCGTCGAGCTGCTGTCGCCGGAATCACAAGAACTGGAGCTGCTGCACAAGCTCGACGGCCGTATCAAGTTCGAGCTCGAGGGTCGGCGACGACGACGGTGGGCCGTGGACGCCGCCTTCGGTCGCTCCGGCATGCTCGCGGGGCGACCGCGCACCACGGTGATCGTCGACAGCAGCACGTGCGAAAAGCTGGCCGCCCGAACCATGAATCCGCTGCAGGCCCTGCTGGCCGGGCGGCTGCGCGTCGAAGGCGACAAGACCTTCGCGATGCAGGTGCTGATGCTGGTCGCGACGCGGATTGGGGGCTGACCCAGCGGCGACCCAGCGGCGGCTGGCACCCCTCCCGAGAGGAATCCCGAGGCCAACCACCCGGCAGATCCCGCGGGCTCCAGCAGAGCTCGCTGCGTTATGTGACCGTCCTCACTTACAAGAGCCTCGGAATCGTGCAAGATTCCTTGCGCAAGTTGTTCCCCCCGGCGCAAGGAGACTATCCATGAAGCCCAGAAACGGCGCGATCATTGCCCTACTTCTTCTAGCCACATGCAATGAGGAGGCTCAGAAGGACAACTCCCCCACAGACAACCCCTCCACCATCGAGTCAGGCAAATCGTTCCTCGGAACGATTCCGGCCTCCGAAGTCGCAGTCTGGCAGAAGGTAGGCGCCAGCAACTCACCGGACGGCCGCTACCTTCAGGCTGCGGCCTTCGACGAGCTCCGCCAGGTGTTCGTGATGTTCGGTGGAACCAACATGGATCCCTACGCCGGAACGACGACTCCCAACAAGGAGACCTGGGAGTGGAGCCCGACCACCGGCAAGTGGACCAACCGGACTGGTACGGGCGTCGCGCCGACCGCGCGCTCGGGTGCGGCCATGGCCTACGATGCAGATCAAAAGAAGTTCATTCTCTTCGGCGGACGGGCCGGCAGCGGCTTCAACTTCGAAGACACGTGGGAATGGGAGCCGACCTCCGGCACGTGGACCGATGTCAGCGCTTCCGGTGCCCACCCCTCGGCGCGCAGCCAGGCCGGCATGGTCTACGAAAAGTCGGCAACCAAGATGCTGCTGTTCGGTGGCGGGAGCAGCGACAAGACATCGTACGATGCAACCGGGATAGTCATCGCCTACTCAGACACGTGGGAATACGATTCAGTCAATCATGTTTGGACGCTCCTGCCGGCGTCCACCGGGCCGACGGCTCGCAGTGACTTCGGCCTCGTCTGGGACATTGTAAACAAGAAGGCTGTGCTCTTCGCGGGCATGCAGACAGACACGAGCGGCGTGACTGGCGTTCCCAAGCAGGACACCTGGGAGTGGAATCCAGACACCAAGGCCTGGGCCGAGCGAACCGTTCCAGGAAACAAACCGAGCCAGCGATACGGCCACGCCATGGCCTATGACGGCGTCCGCAAGAAGGTCGTGGTCTTCGGCGGATTGGACATGAGCACTGGGGGAAACGTGAATGACCTTTGGGATTGGGAGCCCACGACCGGCGCATGGACGCAACGCCTGTCCGGAAACGAAGGGGGCGCGCCCACGGGCCGCATCTATGCGTCCATGGTTTCGGACGACACACTCAAGCGGTTGGAGCTGATTGCCGGCGCGGCACCTTACGGTTCAAACGGCGGCATGGCCGGTTACTCGGGGGGGGGCATGGGTTACAGCCTTACAGGTTCTCGGGAGGTCTGGGAAATCGATCCCACCGTGCCTGGCTACACCAATCGTACCGCTCCGCTCGACGGGCCGACGCCCCGCTACGGCCACGCCATGGCGTTCAATCCCTTGACGGGAAAGACCTGCGTCTTCGGTGGCTACGACACCACGGCCGGGCAGACGCTCAACGACCTGTGGGCGTGGGACGGCACGACCTGGACGCAGATGGCGGCGGACGTGCGGCCTTCTGCCCGGACAAACGCCGCGATGGCCTACGATCCCGTCAAGAAATCGCTGATTCTCTACGGCGGAAGCGATTCCTCCGGCATGACCACGTTCGATGACACCTGGGCATTGGACAGCTCTGGGAAATGGACCCAGCTGGCAACGGCAACCTCCCCCGGAGGTCTTGCGAGTCACGGCATGGTCACCGACACGGCCCGAAACAAGATCTTGCTCTTTGGCGGCATGGACAACAGCTACACAAAGCCGCCGACGCCAGGGCCTGTCGCAAATCCGAACAGCGACGTATGGGAGTGGGACGGCAACGCGATGACCTGGACCGATCGTACGCTCGTCGCAGTGGCCAGCGTCCCTTCGCCGCGGCAGTCTCCAATCATGGCCTACGACAGCGGCCGGCAGAAGCTATTCCTCTATGACGGCTTAGCCTACGGCACAAGCCCGAGCATGTTCTGGGAGTGGGATCCAGTATCGGCAGGCTGGACGGCCCACGACACAGGAGACAATCTCGACTACGGGTACAACCTTTACGTCGCCTACGATTCCAACCGCAAGCGCGAAGTCATTCTCCCGGATTCCATGAAGAACGGCCCTGGTACCAGCTCTCAGCAGACCTGGGAGCTCGACACCAGGGCGCCAACCTGGTACGTGCGCTCCGTGAGCAGCACTCCGGCAACGAAGTATGGCGCTGCCATGATCTTCGACAGCACACGGGGTGTGGTCGTTTACTTTGGTGGCCAGAGTATGAGCTCGCCAATGTCCAACGCCGATACCTGGGAATACAAAGTGACCAACCTGGGCAACGGCGAAGGCTGTACCACTGCGACTGCTTCGTTGTGCGCAACCGGGTTCTGTGTCGAAGGCGTGTGTTGCGAAGCCGCCGCGTGCTCGGGAGTGTGCAAGTCGTGCAATGTTGCCGGCTCTGAAGGCACGTGCGTTCTGGCCAAGGCAGGAACCGAAGTGCCTGGTAGTTGTGAAGCGGGCAAGGCCTGCGACGGCAGCGGAAATTGCACGGCCAAGAACGGCCAGACCTGCACCAGCGCCAGCGCGTGTGCCTCAGGAAACTGTGCCAACGGCGTGTGCTGCGACAGCGCCTGCACCGGCGCCTGCGAGTCGTGCAACCAATCTGGGCGGGTTGGCCAGTGCAGCCCCTACGTTGCCGGCACAGATCCGCAGAACAAATGCGGCCAGGGCACCGGCGTGTGCAAGTCCACCTGTGACGGCAACGGAAGTTGCGCCTACCCGGCGTACGCCGTCTCGTGTGGAAATTGCATGACCTGCGATGGCAACGGTACCTGCCAGAACTACGACCCGAATTGCGGCTACTACGGCAGCGGCGGCTACTACGGCGGCAGCGGCGGC
>PMLH01000310.1 GCA_003159055.1 Myxococcales bacterium | reverse complement strand
GGCGTGATCGCCTACAAGATCGCCGCCCACGCTGCCGACCTGGCCAAGGGACACCCCGGAGCGAACCTGCGCGACGACGCCCTCTCACGCGCTCGCTTCGCGTTCCGCTGGGAGGATCAGTTCAACCTCGCGCTGGATCCCGAAACTGCCCGCGAATACCACGACGAGACCCTGCCCTCGCCGGCGGCCAAGGGGGCGCACTTCTGTTCCATGTGCGGGCCGCAGTTCTGTTCCATGCGCATTACACAGGATCTACGCCAGGAGGTCGTTGCGCAGGGCTTGCGAGACAAGGCAACCGAATTCCGTGCCACGGGCGCAACCCTGTACGTCGCGAGCGAGGCTGTGGACGAAGCCGGCTTCTCAGAAGACGTCGAGCGCACCGAGATCGGCTAACTTGCCCTGCCCTGCAACCTCCGGGCCGGAACTAAAGTCCGAGGCCGAGGCCGCCCATCACGTACGCGCCGTAGCGAAGCGGCTGGGAGCCATCGAGTTGCACGATGCTGCCCCCTGCATTTAGGAGGATTCCTACGGGACCGACAATGATCGAAGCCGCCGGCCCCGCCACGGCGTCGAAATGGGGCTCGCCGTGCGGCCCACTGCCACTGGATGCGAGGTTCAACCTGGCCCGGCTGTCGAGCCCCAGCACGACGCGGGTGCCGAAACGATGCAGCACCGCAAATCGAAGCTCTCCGTCCCGCTCGTGGCCTTCCGGATCCTGCCCGTACATGAGATTCCCGAGGAGCATGAAACCGGAAAGTCGCAAGCCCAGCGCGATGGCCCCTTCAATCTCGCCTTCCGTCTCGGTGAAGCCCTCTGGGCGATACAGCACACCGGCCGACAAGTCGAGGCCGTGCTTCGCGGCGTCCAGGATACCAACCCGAAGGCCCACGCTCGGTCGCATCCTCTGGGTCTCGGGCGAATACGAGCTCCCGAGTCGCAGCGCCAGAGGCCCTAGGATGCGCGCTTCTAGATTGGTGTCGAAAAGTCCCGTCCTCCGCGTGCTGTCGTAGCCGCCGGTGCTGGCCACGTACCCAAGGGCATTCATGTGCGCTGGCTGACCGAACGGGAGAAAGTCGCCGACGTACGACGCATCCACGGTTTTCTTCAGCGAGGGTGACAGGGCGGAGGTGGGCGCTTGAGACGCACGGTCATCCAGCCAGCGCCCCTCGTCGAGATCGGCGGCCATCACGATGCTGGCCGGAAGCAGCCAGACGAGTCCAATGAGCAACAGACGATGGGACATCGGTCTCCTTAAGTTCCAAGAATGTCCCGTCGAGCGAGACCTACACGCCACCTGCAGAATCTGCAGTTGGCAGAGGGCGAACCAATACGAGACAAGATTAGTCCTTTTGTGATGCGAGCTTGGGCCGAGGTCCCAGGTCCCGCTGGCCGAGTTGGAAAGACGCCCTTCTGGCGCGGCAACTACTTTTGTAAGACGATGTACAGGCAGTTCTTGTCGCAGGGCTCGCCGTCGACACCGTTGTTGGCGCCCAGATCGCATTCCTCGCCCAGGGTCGCGTCGACGATGCCGTCACCGCAGAAGTGCGGCTTGGTGCAGCCGAGGGTACAACCATCTTTGCCGTAGGTCGCGCCGTTGTCCTTGCCGTTGTCACACTCTTCCGGACCGTTGGGGATGCCATCGCCACAGAAGGGGCCGAACTTGCACTGGGTCGTGCACCCGCNNCTGGGTCGTGCAGCCGCCGTAGGCACTGTCGTCGTTGTGCGGCGTCTTGCTCGTGTCGTCGCCATCGTCGCATTCCTCGCCACCCGAGACGATCCCGTCGCCGCAACGAGGTCCGCACTCGGACTTCTGGGTGGTGAAGCCCTGAAGGGTCAGCTGGTAGTTCGACTCNNGGGCGGGTGCCGGTCAGCGCCGAAAATGGCGATCTCATACGCCTTGCCGCTCTCGAGGTTCAGCGCTACCTTGCGGCTTCGGAAATCGTCGGGGGTTGCTGCGGCGGGCGGCGTGCCATTCTTCGGCGCGCAGTCCTTCGACCCGGCTGTCGCGCCGATGATGTTGTTGGCGCTGTCGAGGCAGCCGCCTTCCACGATGTCCGCGTTGCCCGGGTTGCCGGTGACGGAAACCTTGCCGGGAAGCTGCTGGTGAACACCACCGAGGTCGAGCACGAGCATCCCGTTGATGAAGATGTAGAGATCGTCGTCGCCGTAGAAGCTCAGCGAGATGCCGTTGGTCCCGTCGTAGACGAAGTAGTAGCGGGCCTCATCGGTGAAGTACGAGTCATGCGTCATGCCCTGAACACCGATGACCCAGCAGCCATCGTCGAGCGAGTCCCCGGAAGCACAGTCGGCGGCGGTCGCGCGCGGCGTGAAAAGGTACTGGTCACCCTTGCATGTCGTCCAGATCGGCTTGCCATCGCCGTGGTTCCAGTAGGGCCAAAGATTGCATAGCGTCTTTTGTGCAGCGGCGGCCGGTATTGTGTCGAGCGGGAAGAAGCCCCCGTCGCCGAGGTGAGACTTGCTGGCGTATTGGTAGATGTTGGTCCCAATCAAGGCCATCTCGATGACATCGGTATAAGTCGTGTTCACCGTCTTGTCGTCGTTGTACCACTGCTTGAAGCTGTTCGCGTCCTTGTACGACGGGGTGGTGCCCTTCCAGATCGGCCCACCTGGGGTGCTTGCGGTGTAGTCAACCAACGTCCCGGTGTAGGGACCGGTGGTGCTGGTGGTGTTGACCGCGGTTCCCTTGGTGCCGCCTTGGTAGTTGCCAGCTCCGTCAGAAAGTGGGCTGTCGTTGCCAGCTTGGGTGTAGTTGCCCTGGATGCGGCTCGAATTGGCGATGTTCCAGTCGCTGAACTGGCAGTCACAGGTCTTGGTCGTTCCGGGTTGCGGTTTCCCGTTCAGCAGGGTGTCACCCATGATGCCCCAGCAGCGCTTGGTCGAGTCGTTCCCCTTGGCCGGGCCGCCCGAGTTCGGGACGCAGATTGTGGTCGACTTCGACCCGCCGAACTTCGTGCCGAGGAAATAGAAGTCCGGGTGTCCACCCGACGTCACGTTCTCAGGCTGGAAGTCGCGGTAGATGACCGGCAGCTCAAGGCACTGGCCCGAGCCCGACTGACACGTCGAGGAGTCCTGGACGGTCTTGGTCGTGCAAGTGAAGCCGTGTTCGATGGTGCACTTGGACGAACAGCCGTCGCCGTCGGACAGGTTTCCGTCGTCGCACTTCTCGTTCGGGTCCATATTTCCGTCGCCACACGCCGACGAGCATGCCTGGTTCTTGCCCGAGCTATCCCTGCACGTCGGCTCCTTGGTGCAGGTCTTGGAGCATCCTTTGCCGTCGCCGTAGAACAAG
>PMLH01000645.1 GCA_003159055.1 Myxococcales bacterium | reverse complement strand
CAGCACCTGGAAAGCCTGAACGACCTGGTCGAGCGATTGACCTCGGTCGTGGTCCGCGAAACCATTCCCGACAGCTTTCTCAAGCAAGCCGATCAGGTGGTCAACCTGGACCTTGCCGTGGAAGATCTGCAAGAACGCCTGCGTGCGGGAAAGATCTATGCCGCGGATCGCATCCCGTGGGCCCTGGAGCACTTCTTCAAAGAACAGAACCTGGCCCATCTGCGCGAGCTTTCCTTGCGCGAGGTCGCCGAAAGCCTGGAACGTGCGGCGAGCACGCGGCCGGGAGCGTCGAGCGGCGGCCCCGCGCCGGCGTCGACCCGCAGTCGGGTCATGGTGTGCGTGTCATCAGGATCGCCGCGAACACCCATGCTGATTCGCCGCGGCTCGCGCATGGCCGGACGGTTCAACACCGATTGGTTCGTGGTCTTCGTTGAAACGCCCGGCGAGGCGCCCAATGCCATCGACGCCGAGGCGCAGCGCCATCTACTCGCCAACATCGAAAAGGCCAAAGAGCTGGGCGCTGAAACCGTCCGCCTGAAGGGCAGCGATCCGGTCCAAGCCATCCTGGAATTCGCACATTCCCACAATATCGGCCACATCGTGGTCGGCCGCTCAGGACAACCCTGGTGGAAGCAGATGTTCGGCCGGTCCATCCCTCTGAGGCTGGTGCGGGAAGCGACGCAATTCGACCTGCACATCGTTTCGCTCGAAGACGAGGTCACGGAATGACCTTCAAGAGCAAGCTCATGCTGACCATGGCGCCGCTGGTGCTGGCATTGGTGTTGGTGGGCGTGGTGTCGGGGATGGTCACCGGCGTGCTTGCGCGCCAGCCAGGAACCATCTGGAAGGACAACTACCGCAGCATGCTCGCCGCCCAGCGCATGAAGGAAAGTGTCGAGCGACTGTACGACGGAGCGCTCTTTGAGTTGCTGGGCCGTCCGGTCGACGACAAGTTGCTGCGCGAACAGGCAAGCCAATTCGACCGCGAGTTCGAGGCCGAGGCCCACAACATCACGGAAAAGGGCGAGGCTGAAGCGGTCGAGAAATTGCGCCGCGATTGGGCCCTGTATCAAGCCGCACTTGCGAAGTTTCACGGCGAATCGGATCTCCGACGGCAAAGCGATGTGGACCTTCCGCTGGTCACGCGGACCTTCGCTGAAGTCAAGCGCGCCGCCGACGACATTCTCGACATCAATCAAGATGCCATGGTGCTCAAGGGTCGTCGCACCGAAGACCGAGCCGGCCGCTTCGAGCATCTCTTGACCATCGCGGTTGTGCTGGCATCGGTGATTGGGCTTCTGGCTTCGGTAAGCCTGACCGGGAGACTGCTGCGCCCGCTGGGCGTGGTTTCGGCCGCCGTCAGGCGGTTCGGACAAGGCGACGTACAAGCCCGCGCGCGGGTGCAGGGCGAAGACGACATCGCGCAGCTCGCACAAGAATTCAACACCATGGCCGACCACCTGGAGCGCTACCGAAAGAGCTCGCTCGGCGAGCTTTTGCAGGCACAGCAGGCAACCCAGGCAGCCATCGACGGTCTGCCCGACCCCGTGTTGATGCTGGACGCAGCCGGAAATCTGGAGGGCACCAATGAAGCCGCCCGCAAAGTCCTGAGCATCGATCCCGAGGAGAGTGGCAACTCGTCGCTTGATCGGGTCGACCCGACGGTGCGTGCGCTGATCGATAGGTTGCGCGCGCATGTCGTGGGCGGGCGCGGCGCCTACAGCCCGAAGGGCTTCGAGGATGCCCTGCACATCACCTCACCCCGCGGCGAGGGCATCTACCTTCCTCGTGCGACGCCGATCTACGGCGAGGCAGGCAGTGTCACGGGCTCGGCATTGGTGTTCCAAGACATTACGCGGCTGTTCCATTTCGACGAGCTGAAGAGCAACTTGGTCGCCACAGTGGCGCACGAATTCCGCACGCCGCTCACCTCTTTGCGCATGGCCATTCATCTGTGCACGGAAGAGGCGGTTGGGCCGCTGGCTCGCAAACAGGCCGACCTGCTGTTCGCCGCCCGCGAGGACTGCGAGCGTCTGCAGGCCATCGTCGACGATCTGCTGAATCTGTCGCGCCTGGAGTCTGGACGGATCGACTTGCAGAAACGTCGGGTGGAGCCGCAATCGCTGGTGGACTTGGCGGTGGACCTACACCGGGCGGCGGCCGAGTCGCAGGAGCTGAGCATTCGCGCCGAGGTCTATCCCGGCCTTCCCGAGGCGTTCGCCGATCCCGACCGCCTGCAACTCGTGTTCGCCAATCTGCTCACCAATGCCATTCGCTATTCGCCCAAAGGCCAGGAAATCATCGTGCGTGCCCTTCCTACCCAGGAGGAAGGCGGCCCTGCCGCCGCCAGCGGGCAGCCATTGATCCGTTTCGAAGTTGCAGATCACGGCTCCGGCATCCCGGTCGAGCATCAAGCAGAGCTGTTCGAGAAATTTTTCCGGGTTCCGGGCAGTCCCGTGGGGGGTGCGGGCCTTGGCCTCTTCATCGCACGCGGAATCGTGCAAGCCCACGACGGCAGCATCGGCGTCACCAGCCAACCCGGCCAGGGCTCCACCTTCTGGTTCACGATTCCCGCCGCGCCGGAGCGAATGATCTGACCACGCTCCTCTGGACAAGGTCCCGGAATCCGCTAGAGTCCCGTTCATGCACGCCACCATCCGAACGCTTTTGTTCGTCGAGAGCGCGTGCTGGCGTTGGCGCTGATTCGGGCGTCGTCTCCCAGTCCACACTCCAGCAAGAAGGAGAGGCCGCCCGGAGGAACCCGGGATGGGCCACGCCTTCGGCCGGGATCTGTTCGGGCGGGATGTTCCATGAGCCAAACCAGCAATCACTACACCTTCGGCGAAAACCATCTCGCGGCGCAGCGACTGGCCTACCTTGCCGATGCCTACGAGCACCCTTCGCGGGAATTCATCGGCGCGTGGGCAAGCGCCCCGGTCGAACATGCCATCGACCTTGGCTGCGGACCGGGGTACACCACGCGGCTCTTGCACTCAGTCTTGCGAGCACGACGGACAACGGGCATCGACGCCTCGGAGACGCTGCTGATGCAGGCGAGGCTCAACGCACCGGACGCCGCGTTCATTGCACACGACATCACCCGGGCTCCCTTTCCGTGCGAGCCCGCGGATCTTCTGCTTTGCAGGTTTGTCGTCACGCACCTGCACGATCCCGCCAGCGCGCTGCGGGCGTGGTCCCAGGCCGCCAAACCAGGCGCGCGACTGCTTGTCCAGGAAACCGCGTCCCTTGAATCCGACGACCCCATTCTTCGACGCTACTACGAGCTGGTGGCGGCGCTACAATCGGGCTACGGGCAGTCTCTGACGGTCGGTGCCCATCTGGATGGCTGCGTCGCAGGCAGCGGCTGGACCGTCGTTTCAAGCGAGCTCAATGTTGTCGAGCAGGCTCCGCACGTCATGGCGCGCTTGCATGCCATGAATATCCGCACGTGGAGTAGCGATACCTTGGCACGCGGATCGTTTGATCCCGAGGAGATTGCCATGGTGCAATCAGAATTGGATCGCATTGCCTCGGGCGAGCGCAAGGCAGGCCCAGTGCGGAACGCGCTTCGCCAATTGGTTGCGACGAGGCACCTGGAGCCCAGCCTTTGACCCTGGGCCGGAACGCGGCACCGTAGTAGCGTCGGCAACCACCAGGCGGCTCAGGAACTCCCTTTCGGCGTCAGTCAGCGGAAAGTCGTCTGAGGCCGCCACGTTTGAAGCTCTTCCTCAAGCGCTGCCAGGGATCAAGGGTCAGGTTGAAAAGCACGTGCTCCACATCCCCGGCGTCGACCTTCCATCGCTTGGCAATGCGCTCTGCCTGCTCCCGGCGTTGAAGACGCTCTGACAGATGCGCCAGCGCCCCGCGCTCGGCGGTGCCCATCGAACCGGGCTTTCCTGCTGTCGCGCTCAACCTGGCTTTGGCTGCTCCCTTGCGCACCGAAGTATCGTGGCGCCCGGGACTGGGCTTGTCAACAGGGGCCCCAGAGCAGATGTGCTATTGACAGCCATGCTCGACCTCTCTAGGGTGCGCTTCGTTCTGAAAACTACATAGCCATCGCGAGTCAGAGGCAGGTTGCTTCTGAATGGGGAAGCCGGTGTGAATCCGGCGCGGTCCCGCCACTGTAAAGGAGAAGAAGGTTCTCGTGACGCCACTGGGGTGCAAACCCTGGGAAGGCGAGAACCGACGTCCCGCGACTTTGTCGCTCAGCTCCTGAGCCAGGATATCCACTCGCGATCAACGTACTTCCAATGTCCTTCCGCGGAGAAGGCAGTGCCGGCGAGCGCCGGCGTGACCCCTTCTCCCGTGCAGGCAGAAGGGGTTTTTCGTGAGGTCTTTCCGACCTGGCACGGGCGCGAGGAACGCCCGGCGAAGGGTCACCCATCATTTCAATTCGCTGCCTGCGCTGCTTTTTTGTAGCGCCGCGGAATTGTGTCCGCAAGCGCTGCTGGCTGACACGGGCGAACGGGCGGACTACGAAACCGTGGTGGTCGCGCCTGCCCCGGTGGTCGAGGCGCCGCGCGAAGACCGGGCAGCGTCGGCGGCGGTGATCACCCAGGACCGAACGCCGCGTGCGGCCGAGACGGTGCCCGAGCTGCTATCGGAACAAGCCGGGGTCGCGATCACGCGACTGGGCGGCATGGGGTCGACCGCGACGATCTCGCTGCGCGGCTCGACGTCGAATCAGGTGTTGGTCTACGTCGACGGGATTCCCTTCAATACGGTCACTGGTGGCGGCGTGGATTTGGGTGCCATCCCGATGGGCGACGTGGATCGCATCGAGATCTACCGTGGCATCACGCCCATCGCCTTCGGCGCTTCGGGCATCGGCGGGGTGGTGGCCATCACGACGGCGGTTCCTAAGGACAACCGCCTTGAGCTCGAGATGGGTGGTGGCTCGTTCGGGACAGCCTACGGCGACGCCCGCGCCGCGTGGAATCGCGGACGCTTTCATCTGTATGCCGGGGTCCACGGATTGACGAGCGAGGGCGACTTTGAGTACGTCAATGACAACGGCACGACCCTGCACACGACGGGCGGCACGACCGACGACGCACGAGTCAGGCGCCGTGACAACGACCTGCACCAGGTGGATGGCACGACCAAGGCGGTCGTCGATCTCGCGGGCGACCGGCATCTGACCGCCTCGGCGGCGTTCTTCGACCGTGACCAGGGCCTGCCCGGGTTTGGCACACTGGCGAATCCGCAGGCGCGCCTCGGCACCTTGCGGGCCACCGGAATCCTAACCTATGAATCGAACCAGGACCTGGGCATGTGCGGCCGGCTGCGCGCCACCGCCTACGGCAACTACGCCCTCACGCATTTTCGCGATCTGGTGCCGGACATCAATTCCCGCCCGACGGATGCGCACGACCGAACGCGTACTGCCGGTGCCACGGTGGATTGGCGACGCGTCGCCCGCCCATGGTTGGTCTTGTCCGGGGTATTTGATGGACGCTACGACAGTTTTCGTCCCTCCGACAGTGAGGGAACAGCGCCAAGCGGTGCCCCAGCGACACAGCTGTTCGGTGCGGTTGGCATCGAAAGCGACGTTTGGCTTCAGCCCATCAAGCTCGACATCATCGCTTCGTTGCGAGTCGAGGCTGCCCGCGAAGAAACCTCGGGGCGCGATCTGTTCGGCAGGTTCCTGGAAACGTCGGGGGCGATCACCCATGCTCTGCCCATCGCACGCCTCTCGCTGGTCAAGGAGGTCACGCCCGGGCTCTCACTGCGTGCGAACGGAGGACGCTATGCTCGTCTGCCATCGACCACCGAGCTCTACGGCAACACGGGGTACCTGCAAGGCAATCCCGCCCTGAAGCCCGAATCAGGTCTGAACGTCGATGTCGGCCCCTTGCTTTCCTGGAAAAGAGCCAACAGCGGTCTCTATTGGTCCACCGATGCCTTTGCCGGTCTGGCCAACGACTTGATCCAATTCCGCTTTGGCAACGGCCGAGCGCGCCCCGAGAACATCGGCAGTGCGCGCATCCTGGGCGTCGAAAGCAGCGCCACGCTGGAATGGGGGCGCCATGCACGTGCGTTTGCGTCCGGAACCGTCACCGATGCCCGCGACACCTCGACTGTCGATGCCTACAACGGCCGGCAATTGCCGCTGCGCCCACGCTATCGTTTCTATGCACGACCGGAGTGGCGGCGAATGCAGATCGGAACGCGCGTAGCGATTGGCCTCTATGCCGAGGTTGATGCAACGGCCGGCAACTACACGGATCCAACCAACCTCGATTCAGTCGATGCGCGCCTTCTCTTCGGCGCAGGCGCCTATGCCGATCTGCCCGCCAATCTGCGCTTGCGCGCAAGCGGGCAAAACCTTGGCAATGCGCAAATCCGCGATCTAGCCGGGTATCCGCTGCCCGGACGTGAATTTTACCTGACCCTCGCATGGTCGTCCGCCAACAACAACGATAAGGAACCTCAGCCATGAATCGTCGCCTGTTCAGTCACCCAATTCTTTTCCCCCTGCTTGCTGTGAGCGCCTGCGGAAGCAACACCACCAGTCCAGAAGCCGAGGATGCCGGCGCTGTCGACGTCGCACCCACGAGCCTTGCGCTCGACGCCTCTGAGAGCGAGGCCGGCGTGATGCAGGCGGCACCGAGTGGAATCGTCGTGGTCAACAGCGACTACCAATCAGCCTCTGTGTCATTCCTCGATCGCGACGGCAATCTGCTGCAAGACAGTTGCTTCAATTCCGGCTCGGGTGCGCAAGGCCTCAGCATGGCGCTGTCGGGCGATGTGGCACTGCCGACCCAGCCTCAGCTGGGCGGCCCTGTGGTCATCATCGATCGGTTGAACAGCGCGCTGACATGGCTAGACCCCGTCAGCTGCACGCCCTTGCGCCAGCTTGCCGTGGGAACCGGCTTCGGCTCGAATCCGCACGACTTCGTCTGGTTGTCGCCGAGCAAGGCCTACGTCACACGCTTCGGCAACAACGCCGCTGCGACGCCAGCCCCCGATGACTTCGATGACGGTAGCGACTTGCTGATCATCGATCCCGTTCAGCCCAAGATCTTGGGCCGCATCGATCTTGCGCCCTTCGCCCCAGCTGGAGCGAAGATCCTGCCCATGGCAGACCGCGCCCTGCTCGCAGGCGGCATGGTCTATGTCTCACTGAACGCCATCAGTGGCGACTGGAGCAACTTCGGTGAGGGCCGGATTCTCATCGTGGACCCAACCACCGACCAGGTTGTGGGAACCCTCGACGCGCCGGGGGTCAAGAACTGCGGGGCCATGACCTACCTGGCGGCGGAGCAGAAGCTCTTGGTCGCTTGCGACGGGGACACCAACGCTGGGCCAGCGCAGGCCGCCGGATCCGCCATCGTTGCCTTCGATCTTTCCACCACGCCAGCGACCCTCGTTGCGCAGATCGGTGCCGCCGCCGCTGGCGGCCTGCCCTACTCGAACTGGACCGTGGCCGCGTTGGACGGAAACACGGTGTTGGGAGTCACCGAGGGCAACCTCTCCAATTCGTTGCCCGACCGACTGTGGTCCTTGTCTCTTGCCGGTGGACCCTCGGTCAAACTCCTCGACTCCGCCGAAGCCTTCACCATCGGTGCGATTCTGGTCGACGCCGAGAAGGGACGCTTCATCGTCGCGGATGGACCCATGAAGAGCTCATCGTTGCTTCGCGTGTTTGATTTCGCTTCCGGGGCGATCACGGCAACCACAACCATCAAGAGCAATCCATCCCACAAGCTGCCGCCGCGAGCGCTGGCCTGGTACTAAGGAGCCTATCATGAGCTTGCTAGCGAAAACCCGAGCCGCCATCACCGATGTGAATCACGCCGCCGCCGCCGAGGCGCAGCGGTTGCTCGACCGGAAGACAAAACCGCGGCACAGTCTGGGACGCCTGGAGGATTTGGCTTGCCAAATTGCCGGCATCCAAGGCACCCCGCAGCCGCCGCTGCCCACCAAGGCCGTCGTGGTGATGGCGGGCGACCATGGGGTGGCCCAGGAAGGGGTCAGCGCCTATCCGCCCCAGGTGACGTGGCAGATGTTGCTCAACTTCGCCGGGGGTGGAGCGGCGATCAACGTGCTTGCCCGTCAGATGGACGCGCGCCTCGTCGTGGTTGACATGGGTGTGAACGGGCCTGCCGAGGCCATTCCCGGTGTCCTGTCCTGCCGGGTGGGCTTGGGAACACGCAACTTCACCCAGGGGCCGGCCATGACCGTCGACGAGGCAACACAGGCCCTGGAGCAGGGGATTGCCGTCGTCGACACGCTGGCCGGCGCACGCGTTGACCTCGTCGCCATTGGCGAGATGGGGATTGGCAACACCACCGCGGCCACGGCCCTGCTGGCCGCGTTTTCCGGCCTTTCGGTCGAAAAGATCGTCGGACGCGGAACTGGGATCGACGACGCCACCTTGGCCCACAAGGTCGCGGTGATCAAGCGAGCCCTGGACGTGAATCCTCCAGCGAACAAGTCTGCCGAGCAGATCTTGGCCAGCCTGGGCGGTTTCGAGATCGCGGGTCTGGCGGGCGTGGTGCTGGGCGCAGCAGCGCGCGGCATGCCGGTCGTGCTCGACGGTTTCATCGCCTCCACGGCCGCCCTGGTCGCTGCGCGCATGGAGCCCCTCGCGGCCAAGTACGTGATCGCATCGCACCAGTCGGTGGAGATCGGGCACCAGGCTGTGCTGGCGGCGCTGGGAACCAAGGCGCTTTTCGACCTCGATATGCGACTGGGTGAAGGCACCGGCGCGGTCCTGGCCCTGCCCATGGTGGAAGCGGCCCTGCACCTGCTGCACGAGATGGCCACCTTCGATGACGCAGGGGTCACGGACACCGGCAAATGAGACCCTGGGGGCAGCCATGCAGCATGCTGATGGTGCAAGGGTGCACCTCGGACGCTGGCAAGAGCACGCTGGTCGCTGGCCTCGGCCGCTGGCTCGTGCGCAACGGCGTGCGGGTGGCCCCGTTCAAGCCGCAGAACATGGCGCTCAATTCCGCCGTCACTGCCGACGGAGGCGAAATCGGCCGAGCCCAAGCTGCCCAGGCCATGGCCTGTCGTATCGCGCCCCATACCGACATGAATCCGGTCCTGCTCAAGCCGAACACCGATGTGGGGGCGCAGGTGATCATTCAAGGGCATGCCATCGGGAACATGGATGCGCTCGACTACCACGCCTACAAGGCCACCGCCCGCGCGGCGGTGCTGGCGTCCTTTGCGCGTCTGTGCGACCAGTACCAGGCGGTGATCATCGAAGGCGCGGGGTCGCCGGCCGAGATCAATCTGCGCGCGAATGACATTGCCAACATGGGCTTTGCCGAGGCCGTGGATTGCCCAGTGATTCTCGTCGCGGACATCGACCGGGGCGGCGTCTTCGCCCATCTGGTGGGGACGCTTGCCTTGCTGAGCGAGAGCGAACAGGCGCGAATTCGGGGCTTCGTGATCAACCGCTTTCGCGGTGACATCGCCCTGCTGCAGGATGGCCTCACCTGGCTGGCCGAGCGCACGGGCAAACCGGTGCTGGGGGTCTTGCCGTACCTGCCCGGCCTACAGCTGGAAGCCGAGGATGCCATCGCGCGCGATGTGGCTCCGCCAGCACAAGCGGGAGCGCGGCTGCGTGTGATTGCGCCCGTCACTCCGCGCATCAGCAACCACACGGATTTCGATCCCTTGCGCGTGCACGGTCAGGTCGATTTCCGCTTCATCGGGCCGGACCAAGCGATTCCAACGGCCGATCTCATCATTCTGCCTGGCTCCAAGGCAGTTCGTGCCGACCTTGCGTTCTTGCGCGCGCAGGGATGGGACAGGGCCATCGCCAAACACCTGCGCTATGGCGGGAAACTGATGGGGATTTGTGGCGGCTTTCAAATGCTTGGCCGCGAGGTGCAGGATCCTCTCGGCCTCGAAGGCGACCCGGGCAAAAGTCCAGGGCTCGGCTGGCTGGACATGCAGACGACCCTGACGGTGCACAAGCAACTGCGCAACGCCGTCGGAAAGTTGGTGCGCTCCGAAGCGGCGGTGATGGGCTACGAAATCCACGCCGGGATCAGCGAAGGCCCTGCACTCTCGCGTCCCGCACTCCTGCTCGATCACGGACCGGACGGCGCGATCAGCGAGGACCAGCAGGTGTTCGGCACGTATCTCCATGGCATCTTCGACGCGACCGCGGCCCGCGATGCCCTGCTTTCCTGGGCGGGGCTTGTCGCCGAGGCGTCACCCGATATTCGGGCTTTGCGCGAAGCCAGCATCGACCGGCTAGCTGATACTATTGCGCAAAACCTAGACACCGCGAAGCTCTGCCAGATCTTGCAAGAAGGCCCGTCCCCAACACCCCGACGATGATCCTCAAACAACCCCACCTCGCCCTGGCAACGCTCGTCGCCGGCTGCAGCGTTCTGCTTGCGTTCGCGCTGGGGTTGCTTTCGGGCTCCTCGGGTTGGGGCTGGCCTGCGCATGACATCGTCTGGCTGATTCGGGTGCCGCGTGCGCTTGCGGCCTTCGGCACCGGGGCGGCGCTGGCGCTGGCCGGGGCGCTGATCCAACTCGTGACACGCAATCCGCTCGGCGATCCGCACGTCCTTGGCGTGACCAGCGGCGCCTCGGTCGGTGCGCTGCTCGCGATTCTACTGTTGCCGGCGGGCATGCATTTCGGCCCGGAGATCGGGGCGATGGCCGGTGCGCTGCTTAGCATGACCTTGGTATTCTCGCTGGCGTGGCGAAGCATGGGGCGCGGGCTCGCCCTAAGTGCCCAACCGGGCACCGTGGTCGTGTTGCTTGTTGGGGTCATGATCGGTGCTGCTTGCACTGGGGTGGTGTCGTTCATTTTGGCGGTGGCGGACGACTCCAAACTACGCAACCTCGTATTCTGGCTGCTTGGCGATCTCAACGGGGCCACGCTGTGGTGGCCAGTATGGGGTGCAGTGGTACTGGCGTTCGTGCTGGTCTGGCCGCGTGCACGCGAGCTCGACTGGTTGGCGCGCGGTGATGCCTGGGCCTGGACGATCGGGGTCCGGGTGGCGCGGCGGCGGCGTCTCGCGCTTCTTGCGGCTTGCCTGGCAACCGGAGCGGCCGTCGCAACGGCAGGCAGCATCGGCTTCGTCGGTTTGGTCGCGCCGCACATCGTGCGACTGACGGGTCTACGATCGGCCCGCGAGTTGCTGCCGTTTTCCGCCCTGTTCGGGGGCGTGTTTCTGGTGTTGGCAGACACGGTCGCGCGCACCGTGGTCGCGCCCGCGCAATTGCCGGTCGGCGTGGTTTCGGCTGCAGTTGGGGTTCCGCTGTTTCTCATGCTGCTGCTCCGGAGGCGCGCATGATGAGGAATGCGGAACGTCCGCCCCGGACGCTGCACCTGGATGGGCTGGCGCTGCGTGCGGGCGGTAGCCGCGACGGTCGCGTGCTGTGCAGCGACGTAAGCTTGCATGCGGCGCCGGGGGAGCGTTGGGTTCTCCTCGGGCCGAATGGGGCAGGCAAATCGACCTTGCTGATGGCCATCGCAGGGTTGGTCACCCCGGATGCAGGGCGCATCGTGCTCGGTGAGCGGGCGATTGCTGACTGGCACAGCGAAGCCCTTGCACGCTGCCGCGCCTGGTGCCCGCAGTTCTGGCTCGATCCCTTTCCGGTCAGCGCGTGGGAGACCGTGGCCTGCGCCGTGCTTGCAACAGAGCCGGATCGCGATGCAACCGCCGTGGAGGAACTTGCACGCCGTTGGCTGCAGACCTTCGACACGGCCCTTCTTGCCGACCACGACGTACGCACGCTCTCTGGCGGCGAACGCCAGCGGGTTGCTTTGGCGACTGCCTTTGCGCAAGGGGCGCCACTGCTCCTGCTGGACGAGCCAGCATCGCATCTCGACTGGGCACACCAGCGCCTGCTGCAGCGTCTGCTCAAGCAATGGTCGGCAGAAGATGGAACGGCACTGGTGGCAGTGCACGATCTGAACCTCGCGTGGGCGCTTGCGACCCATGCCTTGCTCCTCGATGGCAAGGGTGGTGCGACGTGCGGACCACGCGATCAAGTGCTGACAGCCGATGCGATCGGTGCTGCCTATGGCGTCCCCGTCGGCCTTCTCGAAGACGGCGATGCGCGCTGGTTCAGGGTCAATCTGGAGAAGGACGAATGAGAGCGCTGCTGTTGGCAGGACTTGTCCTTGGCAGCGCTGCACAGGCACCGGCAGCCGTGCAAGTGACGGACGATGCGCACCACACGATCACGCTGGCTCGCCCAGTTGCGCGTGTCATTTCAGCGGCGCCCAGTCTGACCGAGTTGCTTTACGAAGCGGGAGGGGGCGACCGCCTGGTTGGCACCGTCGACTACAGCGACTACCCGACCATGGCGCGCAAGGTTCCCCGCATCGGCAGCAACCAGAAGCTCGATCTGGAGCGCATCGCAACTCTTGCGCCCGATCTTGCCCTTGTCTGGTTTCATGGCAACGCCACCCGGGAGGTCGATCAACTGGCCGCCTTGGGCATCCCCTTGTTCTATCTAGAGCCCCAACGCATCCAGGATATCCCTTCTGCGCTGGAGCGCATCGGTCAATTGATGGGCACGGACCGCATCGCGCAGGCCGCAGCCCAGCGCTTTCGTACACGGTATGCCTCACTCCAGGCACGCTACGCTGGCCGCACCCCAGTTCGCGTCTTCTATCAGGTGGAAGAGAACCCGCTATTGACCATCAATGACAAGCAGATCATTTCCGACGCAATTCACTTGTGTGGCGGGATCAATGTCTTTGGCCCGGCGTCGATGCTGGTTCCCCAGCTGTCGACAGAAAGCGTGGTAGCCGCCAATCCCGATATCATCCTGACCTCCCGCTGGAGCACTGACGGCGGACAAAGCGCCGCCCCCGTGCGGTCGCCCGAGGATCACAGCCTCAAGATGTGGACGCGGTTTTCCAGCATGAAGGCGGTGAAGACCGGCCAGCTTTGGCTGATTCCCGGCGACCAGATCAGCCGCCACGGACCACGCATTCTGGATGGTGCGCAGGCGATCTGCACCGCGCTCGATGAAGCGAGGAGAGGGCACGGAGGTTAGGGAGAGCACAGAGGTTGGAAAGGATGAGCTCTCTACAAGCAACGCTCGATGGTCTGGTTGGTTCGTCACATGCTGGCTGCGAGACCGACAAGAATCACCACGTCGGTCACCTGTTGGGTGGCGCCCAGGAAGTCGCCGGTGATGCCGCCCGCGCGCTTGTAGAAACGCCAGCCGCACACGACAGTCACCGCAGAGGCCAGCAAGACCGACACGAGCAGCGGTCGCCAGGCAACAATCTTCAGGACAACCAGCAGTCCGGCGATCGCGGCAGCGGACAGCGACGCCGCAATCGCCTGGGGCAGCTTCTTACCCGTCACGTCCAACGATCGCGAGCTTTCAGCCGGGGTCACGTAGGGCAAGGCGGCCATCAGCCACACCGGGGTCGTGCGCGAGAGAGTTTGTCCAAGCAGGAGACCCCCCACTGCCAAAGGTCCAAGCTGGGCCAGAGCGGCAGCGCGCAGAAGGAGAGCCAGAACCAGCGCCGTGGCGCCAAAGCTACCGATGCGACTGTCTTTGAGAATGACGAAGATCTTTTCGCGGTCAAATGCCCCGCCCAGGGCATCGGCCGTGTCGGCCAGCCCGTCTTCGTGAAAAGCCCCTGTGATCAAGGCGAGTACGGCGATGGTCGAGACGGCGGCGACCCAGGGGCCGGCACGTCCGATGCCGAGGAGAACCAAGGACCCGAGGAAGCCGAGACCGTAGCCGACCATGGGAAACCAAGCTGGCGCCCATTGCAGCGCCGACTTGCTGACCGGCTGGCGACCGCACGGAATCCGTGTCAGGAAGGCCAAGGCCGCTCGCGCGCCGGAGAGAAAGGCCAGGGTCGGTGCCGTCGTGGACGGCTCTGCGGGGGCGACATCAAGCATGGGCTTTCTCTTCGGCTTTCTCTTCGGCCCAGGTTAGGACTCAGGCGATTGTTTGGCAACAGGCCAAGACCCAAGGAGCAGACACCATGCAAGGCAAGATCGTTCTAGTTGGGGGCGGTGCGCGTTCAGGCAAGAGTCGCTTTGCCATGGAATACGCCCAGACCATGGGCGAAGGCCGCATCTTCGTCGCGACGGCCCAGGCCAGCGACGCGGAAATGCAAGGCCGCATCCGACGCCACCGAGAGGAACGCGGGCAGGCGTTCGTCACGATCGAGGAGCCCTTGCAACTCGGTCGTGTTTTGCGCGAGGTGAAAGGCGCGAACGTGGTGCTTGTGGATTGCCTCACGCTGTGGCTTTCCAACCTTCTCTTGCAGGGCCGCAGTGCCGACGACGTCGAGTCTGAAGTCGCCACCGTCGTGGCGGGGCTGAGATTGCGCCGGCGACATGTCGTGCTGGTCAGCAATGAAGTTGGGCTGGGCCTCGTGCCGGAAAGCCCCCTCGGGCGAGCCTTCAGAGACATCGCAGGCCGAGCCCACCAACAGCTGGCCGCAGAGGCCGACGAAGTCTATCTTGCAACCCTTGGATTGGTCGTACGACTGCTTCCCGCGCCGGTGACGGCTTTCCGCCCTGGACAGATGCCGTAGCTTGTACCGTCCTGCTCTCAGCAGACAGCGGTGCACCTGCGCGACATCGTGTCCTGGCCGTCCAGACACTTGCTCTTGCTCGCCATGAGGAGATCAACGAACATCTCCAACGATGCGTAACTACGCTGCCCTGACGAAGATTCACCGCGACTTGTACGGGCTACGCCACGCCGATGCGATCCTGTCCTGGGACGAGGCCGCCATGATGCCGACTGGCGGAGAGAGCGCGCGGGCCGAGGCGCTCTCCACGCTGCGAGGACTCATCCACCGCCACAGAACCCAGGCCTGCATGGCCGACCTGTTCGCCGGCGCGGCCGAAGAAAACGCGCAACTGCAGCTCTGGGAGCAGGCCAATTTGCGCGAGATGCGAAGGGAGTGGATGCGGGCCACCGCCCTGCCGCAGTCCCTGGTCGAGGCCATGTCGCGCGCGGAGTCGCACAGCGAGCAGGCGTGGCGGCGGCTGCGGCCGGCCAACGACTTCGCCGGATTTCTACCGCTCTTTCGCGAGGTGATGCGACTGAAGCAAGAGGCCGCGCACGCGTGGGGACAAAAGTTTGGGCTCAGTCCCTACGACGCCCTGCTGGACGCCTATGAACCGGGGATGCGGGCTGCGAACATCGCCCCCCTGTTCGCACGCCTGCGCGTGGTCCTGCCCAAGCTGATCGCGAAGGCAATGACCAGACAGGCGAAGAAGCCGGCCCAAACCTGCGCGGGGCCTTTCCCGGTGGAACGCCAACACCAGCTGGGACTGGAAATGATGCGTCGGCTCGGGTTCGATTTTCGCCACGGACGCTTGGACACCAGCCACCATCCGTTCTGTGGTGGCGTCCCCGAAGACGTCCGCATCACCACGCGCTATGCGCCCGACAACTTCCTGCCCGCCCTGTGTGCTGTCCTGCACGAATGCGGCCATGCGAAGTACCAGCAGCACTTGCCCAGCCAGTGGCTTGGGCAACCGGTGGCCGAACCCCGCGGGCCGTGCCTTCACGAAAGCCAGAGCCTCCTGCTCGAGATGCATGTGGGTCGGAGCGGCGCTTTTCTGGCGTTCGCAGCGCCCATCATCGCGGCGGCGTTTCCCGATCTGGCGGCCGCAGCACCTGATGCGTTCACGCCGGAGCGGTTGCTTCGCCAGCTCAGCCGAGTCGAACCCGGCCTCATACGCATCGACGCGGACGAGCTCACCTACCCCTGCCATATCATTCTGCGCTTCGAGATCGAGAAG
>PMLH01000347.1 GCA_003159055.1 Myxococcales bacterium | reverse complement strand
CTGGCCCGGCGGCAACCCGTGGCATCCGACCTGCGCTTCATCACCTTGGTGCTCAAGGTCGTGACCGACCTCGAACGCATTGCCGATCTGGGCGTGAACATCTGCGAGCGCGTCCTCGAGCTCAACGCCGAGCCGCAGCTCAAACCCTACGTCGACATTCCGCACATGGGCCGGGAAGTGCAGTCGATGCTGCGTGAAGTTCTCGACGCTTTCGTGGCCAAAGACGCCGATCGTGCACGCAAGGTCATCGAGCGGGATGATGCTATCGACGCGCTCTACGCGCAAGTCTTTCGCGAGCTACTCACTTTCATGATGGACAGCGGGCACAACGTGTACCGGGCCACGCGCCTGCAGTCGGTTGCCAAGTATCTCGAACGCATGGCCGACCACACCACCAACCTGGCCGAGATGGTCATCTTCATGGTCGACGGGCAAGACGTCCGCCACCTCACCAGCCGAGAAGATGGCACCAACACTGGCCATCGACGCGAACACAACTAGACTCTTCAACGACTTGCCGGGCTCACTCTCCTCGGACGTCTCGAAGCAACCGTTGTGACGGCCAGCTTTGACGCGAAAACCCTGTGAAAGAGCTGAGCTTCGTGGCCCACATCCCACAATTCCAGGTCAGCCGGGCCCTGTGTCGACAGGCGCAGCATGACCCTTCCGCCGTCTGCGTCGGCACGCAGACTCTCAATTGGCTGGGCATGGCTTCGATCGAGAGCGTCCGCGACCCGAAGCAGGGTTGCCAGCTTGCGAACATAGCGAGCCTCGCCTGGCGAGAGCCCCTCCATAGCGGGATGGTGCAGGTCGGGCGGACTGCGGCGATGAAGGCGGGCGATGCGCGCTACGATATCGCGTTCGCGATCGGCAAGCCCCGGAATGTCACCGTTGCGGACCAGGTACTCGGTGTGACGGTGATGCCGCTGGTAGCTCACCGAGTGGCCAATGTCGTGCAACACCGCCGCCACCTCGAGATACGACCGAACCGCCATCGGCAAGCGGTGCAGCCCAGCCAATTGATCAAACATGGCCATGGCCAGCTTTGCCACTTGGAGCGCATGGGCCTCGTCGAAGAAGAGGCGTCGACCCATGATACGCGCGGCATCGATGAGAGACGAATCATCCGCAACCCGGAAACGCCTGCGCACCAGATCCACGAGCACACCGTGCCGCAGGCCGCGCTCGACGGCCGTGACCGCGTGAAGCGAGAGATGATGGGCCAGAGCCTCCAGGATCACGGCACCCGCGACAATGACCTCGGCTCGCCGGGCATCGAAGCGTTTGTGCCGCTCGTCTGGATCCATGCGCGCCAGCTTCTCTACGGCGTGCGAGATTTGTTCGGCAGTGGCGTGTGCGGTACCCTCAGCCGCCGCACTGGCGATGATGGCCCGGATCGATCCCGAGCTGCCCAGCGCCACACGCGGGAAGCCACGGATCCCGGGTGGCAGGGAATCCTCCACCGCCTCACGTGCAAACTCGCGAAGCAGGCGGAGCTGTTTCGGTGACACCTCCCCATGGCTCTTGAAAATCTCGGTCAGCCGAACCGACCCAATGGCCACGCTCCACAACTTCGAGGGCTGACCACCAATAGCGCCGGCCACCTCGGTCGAGCCGCCACCGATGTCGAGGCACAGCGACCGCGCCTTGGGCGGCCGCCCGGACAGGACGCCCAGGCACATCAGGCGCGCTTCCTCCTTGCCCGAGATGGCTTCCAGCTCCAAACCAGCCTCGCGCTTCACTCGGCGGATGATGTCGTCCCGGTTCTTGGCCTCGCGCAAGGCGCTGGTGCCCACAGCGCGCACGCGAGCTTGGTGCCGTTTACAGATGATAGCGTAGCGGCGCAAGACACCGATGAGCCGGTCGACAACAGCGATAGGGATCGTGCCGGTCTGGAACAGGCCCTCGCCGGGCCGAACAGGATCGCGTTCCTGGTGCACCGACTCGATGCTCCCGTCGGAGAATCCGCGTGCAATCTCCAGGCGAACGGCATTGGCGCCAACATCAATGGCGGCAATCAAGGTTTCGGTTGTCTTGGGCTTCATCGCGGGCGCTAGTGCCTGGGGTGCGCGGAAGGAGCCGCGCTCTTCGCATCTGAATCGTCAGACGTGCCCTGCAAGGTCGACGGATCGGCCAGGCGAAACCCGACGCCTCGGACGGTTTGCAGAAGGTCGGCCGCCGTATCCAGCTTATCGCGAAGCCGTTTGATGTGGGTGTCCACGGTTCGGCTCGCAACTTCGGGATGGTACCCCCAGACTTCGGTCAATAACTCCCGCCGCGTGCGCATCAGGGCAGGTGAGTGGAAAAGATTGAGCAGCAAGCGCATTTCGAGTGCGCTCACATGGATTTCCTTATCGTCCACGAAAGCGCGGTGGGCCGATTCGTCCACCCGGAGGTTGCGGAGAGAAAACACCTTGGCGCTCGCCTGGCTGCTTGCACCTTCATGCGCCACTGCGGTTTCAACCATGGCTCGCCTCGCCTTGAGCCTTGCCTCAATCCGCAGCATCAGCTCGCGCACGCTGAACGGCTTGGCCACGTAGTCGTCCGCCCCAATTTCGAATCCCACCACCCGGTCGACTTCCTGCGCGCGAGCCGAGAGAATGACCACCGCAGGTTGGTCGCGATTCTGCGACCCACGAAGTCGACGACATATGTCGATACCCGACATGTCCGGCAACATCAAATCGAGCAGGACTAGATCTGGGAGGAAGCTATCCAGCGCCTCCAGGGCCGACGCACCACGGTCGGCCACCAGAACATCGTACCCGCTTGCGCGCAGAGCATAGGCCAGCGAGCTGCTGATATCGGCTTCGTCCTCCACGACGAGCACGCGCTCTTTTTGCGAGTTTTGACTATCCATCGTCGAGACGGGAGTATCCGGCCCGCCGGTTCCAATCCTGTGACAGACGTGTGAATTCTCGCTACAGAGCTCGCCGACGTGGCCGAATAGTCGCGCGGGCCATCTCAGCGTTCAGACGCCGAAGGCGCGCGCGACGAAGTAGGTGATGGCCGCGATGATGGCGGACGCGGGTATCGTGAAAAGCCACGCCCAAAGGATTCGGCTGGCCACCCCCCAGCGTACCCGGCCAGCATTGGAGATCGTACCCACCCCCACGATGGCGCCCGTGATGGTGTGGGTCGTCGAGACCGGGATGCCAAGCCCGGTCGCCGCGAACAGGGTGATGGCGCCTGCCGACTCGGCGCAAACCCAGTGGAACGGCGACAGCCGCGTGATCCGCGAGCCCATTGTACGCACGATCCGCCAGCCGCCGCACAGGGTTCCCAGCGCCATCGCTGTCTGGCAGCTGAGGATGACCCAC
>PMLH01000037.1 GCA_003159055.1 Myxococcales bacterium | reverse complement strand
GAGCTTGCCGAACCGCTTTCGGACGACGAGGCGCACGTGCTCGACCGGCTGCTGCACTACGGCCCGCGGGTCGAAACGCACGCACTTTCCGGCCGGCGTCTGCTGGTCGTGCCACGCATCGGAACGATTTCGCCATGGTCGTCCAAGGCGACGGACGTCGCCCACAATTGCGGACTCAGCAAGGTCCGACGCATCGAGCGCGGCGTCTGGTATACGGTGATCGGCGAGGTAGCAAACGAGCCAGCCCTGCGTGCCGCGATTCACGATCGTATGACCGAGTCGGTTCTCGATCGCGAAGAAGATGCCTCTCGCCTGTTTCATCACGCTGATCCCCAACCGCTCGGCACGGTGGACGTGCTAGGCAAGGGCCGCGCTGCGATCGAAGCGGCTAATACCTCGCTGGGCCTGGCCCTGGCATCCGACGAGATCGACTACCTCGTCGACAACTTCCGCATCCTCGGAAGGAATCCCACCGACGTCGAGCTGATGATGTTTGCGCAGGCCAACAGCGAGCATTGCCGGCACAAGATCTTCAACGCCGACTTCATCATCGATGGTGAGAAACAGCAACAATCGCTGTTCAAGATGATCCGGCGCAGCACCGAGGCCAGCCCCACCGGGGTCCTATCCGCTTATAGCGACAACGCCGCCGTGATGGCAGGCCCTGAGGGTGGCCTGTTCTTCCCCAATCCGCAGACCGGCGTGTACGACTTTCATCGCGAGCCCATCGGCATCCTGATGAAGGTGGAGACGCACAACCACCCCACGGCTATCTCGCCTCACCCTGGCGCCGCGACCGGTTCGGGCGGCGAAATCCGCGACGAAGGTGCCACCGGGCGCGGGTCTAAGCCCAAGGCCGGGCTCACCGGGTTTTCGGTTTCCAACCTGCGCCTGCCCGACGCGGTTCAGCCGTGGGAAAAGGATTTCGGCAAACCTGGCCGCATCGCATCAGCCCTCGACATCATGCTTGAAGGCCCCATCGGCGGCGCGGCCTTCAACAACGAATTCGGCCGGCCCAACATCGCTGGCTACTTTCGCACCTTTGAAATGGAAGTGCCGGGGCCGAGCGGTCGCGAGATCCGCGGCTATCACAAGCCCATCATGATCGCAGGCGGTTTCGGTAGCATCCGCATGCCGCTCGTGAAAAAAGGTGAAGTTCCCGTCGGAGCGGCCATCCTTGTGCTCGGCGGTCCCGCCATGCTCATCGGCTTGGGTGGCGGCGCGGCCTCGTCCATGGCCTCGGGCGCCTCAGAAGAAGATCTCGATTTCGCTTCCGTCCAGCGCGACAACCCCGAAATGCAGCGGCGCTGTCAGGAAGTCATCGACCGCTGCTCGGCGCGCGGCGAAGCCAGCCCTATCGTTTCCGTTCACGACGTCGGCGCAGGCGGGCTTTCCAACGCCTTGCCCGAATTGGTGAACGACAGCCGCCGCGGCGCTCTGTTCGAGCTGCGCAGGGTTCCCAATGACGAGCCCGGCATGTCGCCGCTGGAAATCTGGTGCAACGAAGCGCAGGAACGGTACGTTCTGGGCATCGCGCCCGATCAGGTCGATGCGTTCGCCAGCATTTGCCTTCGCGAGCGCTGCCCCTTCGCCGTGCTTGGCATGGCGACCGCCGACCGCAAGCTGGTGGTCAGCGATGCGCACTTCGGGAACAAGCCCATCGAAATGCCTCTCTCGGTGCTGCTCGGCAAGCCGCCCAAGATGGTGCGCGACGTGAAGCGCGTGACCATCGCACAGAAGCCGTTTTCCACCGCCGGCATCGATCTCGGCGAAGCCATCACGCGCGTCCTGCGTTTGCCGACGGTGGCCGACAAGACGTTTCTCATCACCATCGGCGACCGCACCGTCACTGGCCTGATCTCGCGCGACCAGATGGTGGGGCCGTGGCAGGTGCCGGTGGCCGACGCCGCCGTCACCGCCACCAGCTACGACGTCTTCGCCGGCGAAGCGATGGCGATGGGTGAACGAACGCCGGTTGCGCTGCTCGACGCCGCAGCGTCGGTCAGACTGGCCCTCGGTGAAGCGGTGACCAACATCGCCAGCGCGCCGGTTGCCGACCTCACCAAGGTGAAGCTCTCGGCCAACTGGATGGCACCCGCGGGTCATGCGGGCGAGGATGCACGCCTCTTCGAGGCGGTTCGTGCCGTCGGCGAAGAGCTTGCGCCGGCGCTCGGGATCGCAATACCCGTCGGCAAAGACTCGATGTCCATGAGCACGGTCTGGCGCGAGCACGGCGAGCAGAAACGTGTGACCGCGCCGCTCTCGCTCATCGTCAGCGCCTTTGCGCCAGTCAACGACATCCGTGGCGCGCTGACCCCCGAGTTGCGAACCGACGCTGGCGAGACGGAGTTGCTCCTTGTCGACCTCGGCGCCGGCAAGAACCGTTTGGGCGGCTCTGCGCTCGCGCAGGTGTTTGGACAGCTCGGCGACATTCCGGCCGATCTCGACGATCCGGCAAGGCTCAAGGGATTCTTCGCGGCGATTCGCGAGCTGGCGGCCGACGGGACGATTCTCGCCTACCACGACCGCTCCGACGGCGGATTGTTCGTCACCCTGCTCGAGATGGCGTTCGCGGGCGCGAGCGGCCTCGACATCGATCTCGGCGCTGGCGACGTGCTGGCGCAGCTCTTCAGCGAGGAGTTGGGCGCGGTCGTACAAGTCCGCAGGGCCGATGTCGACAAGGTGCGCGCGTGTCTCGATCGCCATCTCCTTCACGACTGCGTGCGACGGTGCGGCCTGCTTGGGGCAGCAGACGAGATTGCAATTCGCCAAGATGGGCACGAGCTGTTCCGCGAAAAACGCAGCGTCCTGCGCGGCATCTGGTCGGAGACGACCCTGGCCATGCAGACGCTGCGCGACGACCCGACCTGCGCGGCCGAGGAACAGGAAAGCCGCTGCGACGCCAGCGATCCGGGCCTGATGATGCGTCCGGCGTTCGATCCGCAGATCGACGTTGCGGCGCCGCTTGTCCATCGCGATGCCCGCCCGCGCGTGGCGATCCTGCGCGAGCAAGGCGTGAACGGCCAGATCGAAATGGCGGCCGCGTTCCATCGCGCCGGCTTCGAGGCTGTCGACGTGCACATGAGCGACATCCTGGCAGGCCGGGTCGACCTGGGCGCCTTCCGCGGCGTGGCGGCATGCGGTGGATTCTCCTACGGCGACGTTCTCGGCGCGGGCGAAGGCTGGGCAAAATCCATCCTCTACAGCGCGAAAGCACGCGCCGAATTCGAGCGTTTCTTCGCCCGCAAAGACACCTTCACCCTGGGCGTATGCAACGGATGCCAGATGGTTTCCAACTTGAAGGAAATCATCCCCGGCGCAGAGCTGTGGCCGCGCTTCGTGCGCAATCGCAGCGAGCAGTTCGAAGCGCGCCTGGCCCTCGTTCGCATCGAAAACAGCCCGTCCGTGCTGCTGGCCGGGATGGCTGGGTCGATTCTCCCGATTGCCGTTGCGCACGGCGAAGGACGCGCCGAATTCGCGTCGCAGGACCAACAAGCCGCCCTGGTTTCCGCCGGCCAAGTGTCGGCCCGTTTCGTCGACCACCACGGCCGCCCCACCCTGCACTACCCCGAAAACCCCAACGGCTCGCCGCAAGGGATCACGGCGATCACCACCCCCGACGGCCGCGCCACCATCATCATGCCCCACCCCGAGCGCGTGTTCCGCAGCGTGCAGCTCTCGTGGCACCCCGACGACGCTGGCGACGATTCGCCCTGGATGCGCCTCTTCCGCAACGCCAGGGTTTTCGTGGGCTAGACTAGCCGCACTCAGAGCTGACTGGCGTAGTCGATCTTCATCTGGTCGTAGATCGCCATCTCGGTTCCGGCGGTGCACGTGCCTCCCGAGCGCGTCCAGAGTGTGGTGGGCTGCCAATTGAACGTGCCGATCCCTTGCTGGTTGGGGAGATTGAAGATGACGTCGTTGGCCGCTTTCTGCGAAGTGCTGTACTCGGCGATCATGAACTTCAGGTTGGGGAATGAGCTGGCGAGCGAGGTGAAGGTCGCTTGCCAGTCCGATGGCTGTCCCTGCGTGCCGGTGTAGCAGGACTCGCCGAAGACATCGAAGGGCACGCCCTTGTTGATTGCGTTTTGGATGTAGCTCTTGCTGGATGCGAGGTCGTTTCCCCGGTCGAGGTGCAATGCGATCTTGATGCCGGTGTCGACGTCCTTGACGCCCTTCGCGGCGGCGTTCAAGAG
>PMLH01000611.1 GCA_003159055.1 Myxococcales bacterium | reverse complement strand
CCGTCGCTGGGTGGTTTGACCGTTCTCGACGTGGTGACCACCGAGCCGGGGCTGACGGCTTGTCTAGTGACGCTCGACAAGGTGCGACTGGTGGTTCGGAGCGAGGGTGCCGCAGGTGGATACTGGGACTTCGCGTGGGCGTCTGGGTACGCCAACGGCCGAGAGATCCGCATTCAGGGCATGCTCGAACCGAACTCGAGCGGAATCAAGTAGCCGGAAGACCGGACCTCCGATCGTCAGCAGCTTGTCAAGAATCCTGGCACGATTGTGACTGGAGGATGATCGATTGCGGACCTGGTGGGTCCTATATCAAGAGGTGTGAGAAACCCAACCGCTCGATCATCTCGTTCGCCGACGCCGGATCCGACCTCGATGTCCTGGTGGGAGTGGCTCAAGTCGGCACCCATTGCCCTGCTCACGGTTCATCTGACCGTATTGGTTGCCCTGCTTCTCGTCGGGTGGTCCTGGAGCGGGTTCGTGCTTGCGGTGGGCGTCTACTTCGTGCGCATGGTTGTGGTCACCGCCGGGTACCACCGCTACTTCGCGCACCGCTCATTTAGCACGTCTCGGGTGTTCCAGTTCCTGCTGGCCGTGGGCGCGCAAAGCGCCGCTCAACGAGGCGTGCTCTGGTGGGCCGGCCACCATCGCTGGCACCACAAGCATTCAGACACCGAGCTCGACGTGCATTCCGCCAAGCAACGCGGTTTTGCCCACGCTCACATGGGCTGGCTCTTTGGCGGGACGTGGAGCGTGACCGACCCGAAGCTCGTCCCCGACCTCTACAAATTCCCCGAGCTTCGCTGGCTCGATCGCCCCGGCATTCAGATTCTCCCCGCGGCGGTCCTGGGCCTGGCCTTTCTCCTGTTGGGAGACGTGCACGGATTGGTGTGGGGCTTCGGGGTGTCCACGGTCCTCGTCTGGCATGGCTCGTTCGCCATCAACTCGTTCGCGCATCGTTTCGGCAGTCAGCGCTACGTCACAGGCGACGAATCTCGCAACAGCTGGGTCCTCGCCATCTTGACCACCGGCGAAGGGTGGCACAACAACCACCACCATTATCCAGGTTCAGCCAGTCAGGGATTCTTCTGGTGGGAATTCGATCTGACCTACTACGTTCTGCGCGGGCTCGAGCTGCTTGGCCTGGTCTGGGACCTGCGCCGCGTGCCGGAGCGCTTGCTGGCAGGTCCCTTGGTCGCAGGCGAGAGCAAGGCGGGTGCCCCCGAGGTCGGGCAAGAGATACAGGCTAGCGGTTCATGATTTCGAGGTTGTGAGATTCCGGGCTCCCGCCGCTGGCTCCGGTCGTGAAGGCCGCCTTGTAGTACGGTTGCTAAGGACCGACGGTGTAGCAGGCAAACAAGGCGGTGCAGGCCGAGGCGGCCGCTTCGTCGTCGGAGGTGTCACACGTCGAGATCGAGAGCGTGCACGCTTCCATCTGGGTCACCGTCGCGGTGCAGCCTGCCTTGATCATGGATGACTGAGCGAGGCAGGTTGCCTGATTTGCATCGGCCGAGAGCGTCTCGGTGAATCCCGAACCGTCATCGCAAACGGTCTCCCCACCGTAGCCACCGTAGAGGCTGGCAGTCCAATCACAGATCTTCTTCTTGTCGGCGTCGGTCAGGGTGGAGAGCGTCTTGGTACCGCTTACCCCCGATGTTTGCGCAGGCGCGGTTGTTCCGCTACCACCACCACCACCACCACCACCGCCGCCACCGCCACCGCTGCTACCGCCGCCACCGTTCGACCCAGCGTTGCTGCCACAAGCAGCGGCCAAGGAAGCGAGGACGAGAATGGACAAAGCTCCGAGCAGCGACCTGGATCGGTTCAGCATGAATTACTCCTGGGAATTTTCGCTCATTGTAACCCACCGCTCATCGCTGCGGTGGAACTTTCGAGCTGGTCGCCCGACGGCGTGTGCGACGGCGTGTGCGACGACTGCCGCGGCCGGTTAGCGCGCGTACAACTGCCGGCCGTAGGAGACAGGCGCGGGTAGAGGCGGCCTTGTGCGCGGCGCGGGGCTCACCGGCTGCGATTGCGGTGGCATGGGCCTCGACGCTGCCGTGGGTCGTGCGGCTGGTCGTGCTGCCGGGGCTTCTGGGCGACGGTGCGCGGGCGCGGATGGCAAGCCCGCGGGCCCATCGACGATTTGCAATCGGGCGCGGGTCAGCCTCTCGATATCGCGCAAGAAGGTCCGTTCGCTGGCATCACAAAAGGAAATGGCGACGCCACTGGCGCCGGCGCGCGCGGTTCGCCCGATGCGGTGGACGTAGCTTTCCGGCTCGTTGGGAAGCTCGAAATTGATCACGTGCGTGATGCCGTCGACGTCGATGCCACGGGACGCGATGTCGGTGGCCACCAGCACCCGGACGTGCCCGGCCTTGAATCCGTCGAGGGCTTTTTGACGGGCGCCTTGCGACTTGTTGCCGTGGATGGCCGCTGCGCACACCCCGCCGTGATCCAAATGATCGGCGACTCGGTTGGCGCCGTGTTTGGTGCGGGTGAAGACCAGCACGCGAGCCAGCGATGGGTCACGCAGGATTTCACTGAGGGCGAAGCGCTTCTTTGCATTTTCGATGAACATCACCCGCTGGTCGATGGCCTCGACTGTGGTCGCCGTCGGGGTCACGGCCACGCGCTCGGGATGGTCCAGCATGCCGCCGGCCAGGTTGAGAATGTCGGGCGGCAGGGTCGCGGAAAACAGCATGGTCTGCCGCTTGCGGGGCAACGCAGCGACGATGTGGCGAATCGGCTTGATGAAGCCCATGTCGAGCATGCGGTCGGCTTCGTCGAGAACCAGGAATTGGATGGCATCGAAGCGCACCAACCGCTGCTGCATCAGATCGATCAGCCGTCCGGGCGTGGCCACAAGAATGTCGACGCCTCGCTTAAGGGCCGAGGCTTGCGGGCCCTGCGAGACGCCACCAAAGATCACGGCGCAACGAAAGGGGAGGTGCTTGCCGTAGTCAGCGAAGCTGTCGGCAATCTGTTGGGCCAACTCTCGCGTGGGCGCCAGCACGAGAACCCGCGGGCTGCGCGGCGAGTCCGTGTGGGGCGCGCTCGCCAGGCGGTGCAGGATGGGCAGCGCGAACGCGGCGGTCTTGCCGGTCCCCGTCTGCGCGCATCCCAGCAGATCCTTGCCGCGCAAGAGGTGGGGAATGGCCTGCGCCTGAATGGGCGTGGGCGAGTCATAGCCCAAGGTCACAAGGGCGCGGCGGAGGGGCTCGACGAGGTCGAGCTCAGCAAACGAACGGACGGTGGTCATTTTCTTTCTCCCGGTGATTTCCCGAGAGACGCCATTCGTGCTGCTTGTCAAAGCCGCGACCGACAATTCGATCGCTTCGAGGGTGTTCCGGGCCAAAACGTTAGGAACAAGTGATGAGGGCAAAGTCGGCCATAGTCAAGAAATCTTTCTCGCGCCACTCGCTGGCGAGGTGCCAAACCGAACAGCTACGGCAACTCCGCTTCGCGCTTGCCGAGCAACGCCGTGGCGCCGGCTTCGGCGACGATGGATTCGAGCGGTGTCTGGCAGATCTGCCAAGGCAGCGAACCTGGACGCCGATCGAGCGTGCGTTCGAGCCGTGGCATCAGGTAGCTAGCGACAGAATTGGCGTGCTCGGCGTAGCGACCGGAAAAGACCACGCCGTCGATGTCTTCCAATGCT
>PMLH01000284.1 GCA_003159055.1 Myxococcales bacterium | reverse complement strand
CTACAAGCACATGTTGCTTTCCTTTGCTTGGGAGTTGTCGAGAAGAACACAGGCTGAAGGGACCGGCATCGCGGTTCACGCGCTTTGCCCCGGCCCCGTCAACACCAAGCTTGCCCGCGAGGCGCCATGGCCCGTAAAATGGCTGGTGGCTGCGATCTTCGCCCTGTTCTTCAAGGACCCAGCGAGAGCCTGTGAGCCAGTGGTCTACCTCTCGTGTGCCCGTTCACTGCACGATCGCACTGGGGTGTATTTGCATCTCATGGAGGAAAAGCAGATCGAGGCCCCGGCAGCCGATCCAAAGAATGCCCGGAAACTTTGGGAGGCCAGCCGCTGCCTGCTGGAAAAACTAGGTCATGGCTTCTGATCCGCTCGGCGACCACGCGTGGATACCGGCCGCCTCGCAGTGACGTTTATTTCTTTCTTTGGACGCGCTATAAAGGGCCCTTCGTCACTATGAGCGCCGTAGGTGCCCAAAGGCCCCCAACTCCGTCAAGGCAAGCATGGTTCACGATCGCATCAGCAACTTGTCTCACCACGACCTTCCGCACGTCGCAGACATCGTCGCTTTTCTCACGGCCAACGATGCTGCAAAGCTCCCCGTCGGCAAGATCGAGATCATGGACCGCGATCTGTTTGTCTCCTCGTCGGAACATGAGACAAAGCGGCGGGAGGATGGACGGTTCGAAACCCACCGCATTTATGCCGACCTTCAACTTGTGGTCCACGGCAGCGAGGTCATCGAGACCGCGCCGCTCGATGCCCTGGAGCCTCTGACGGACTACGACCCCAAGACCGACTGCCGATTCTTTCGTCTTGCATCGATCACTCGACTTCCGGCGTCGGATGTCCTTCTCCATTCTGATGAATTCGCCTATTTTCCACCCGGCTGGGCGCACAAGCCGGGGTGTTCCGCGGCGGACGTTCCCGTCAGCGTTAAGAAACTGGTATTCAAGATACGCGTGGCTTAGGGAGAACTACGTTTTCGGTACAAGCCGCATCGCCGAGGCGAGATCGGGCAGGACGCTCTCGACGCCGTGGATCACGAACTGGACGGCGACGGCGGCGAGCACCAGGCCCATCAGTCGCGTGGCGATGTTCAGTCCAGAGGGACCCATGAACCGTTGAATTCTGGCGGCGTTTCGCAACATCACGAAAACGATGGCCATGGCCACAACGATCGCAACAAAGAGGATCGCCATGTTGGGGGCAGCGCGAGTCTCGCCGGAGAGGACAACGACCGTGGTGATCGCCCCCGGTCCGGAAACGATGGGAATTGCCAGAGGGACCACGGCGATGTCCTCCCGGCCCATTGCCTCATCCATTTCTTCGGGCGTTTGCTTGGTCCGTGAGGTTCTGGCGTGAAGCATTCCCATGGCGACTGAAAAGAGAATGATCCCGCCAGCGATTTGGAAGGCGCCGATGGTAATCGAGAAGAACTTGAAGATCAGGGTTCCGGAGACCGCGAAGACCAGTAGGACGATGAAGGCGATGAGCGTGGTCTTGCGGATGATCGCCCTCTTCGCCTCCGGCGTGGCGTTTGCCGTGAGGGTGATGAAGACCGACGTGACCATCACCGGATTGATGATCACGACGAGCGACGGGAACGCGACGAGGGCGAAGGCGATGGCGTTGTGCACGGCGCGGCTTAGAGGGTCTTGTGGGTCCCGTCGCAGTAGGGTGCGTTCTTGCTGCGCTTGCACTGGCAGAGCCAGGCTTCCTTGGTGGCGTCGGCCTTGAAGACCAGTGGGGTGAACGCGCCGCCCTTGTGCGAGCCGTCGCAGAAGGGCTGGCCTTTGGACTCCCCACAACGACACCAGGCGTACGTCTTGCCGGCCTCGAGTTGCACAGGAATGGGTTGCTTGGCGGCAATCTTCGGCTCTGACATCAGTGCTCCTTGGTTGATTGTTGAGATTGGGCGGATTGTTCTTCAGGCGCGGCCTTGCGCCAGGGCGGCCAGCTCCGGAACGGTCGACAGGGCAAGGCGTTCCTGCACCGCTCGCCGCAGCGGCCCGGCCAGGGTTGCGTCGCCGATCAAATTGCCCCCAACCACGACGCCGTCCTTCACGACGATGCGCGAAAGCCGGGTCTTGTCGGCGTACTCAACAACCTTGTCGCTGGGTGATTCGACCTCGAAGCGGCCCACGCTGAACACCGGCCACGCCAGCACCTTGAGCTGCGTGGAGGGTGGATTGCCCGCGAACGAGATCGTGGCTCCGGCCAGGCCCGCACCGGCGAGCTTGCCCTGCTCCAGGGCCACGGTCCACAGACCCCAAACCACGCCCCGGTGCTCAGCCACATCGCCGGCCGCCAGCACGTCCGGGTCGTTCGTGCGCAAGCTGTCGTCGACCAGGACACCGCGGTTTGTGGCCAGACCCGCGGCTCGGGCCATGGCGATATTGGGCCGCACGCCGGCCGCGATCACGACCATGTCAGCCGGAACCTCCGTACCATCGGCGAGCAACACCGAACGCACGCTCTCGTCACCCGCGATCTCGGCCACCTTGGCCGCCGACACCACGGCGATCCCGACCTCGCCGAGCAATCCCGACAAGCGCGCGGAGGCAGGCCGCGCCAGCTGGCGCGAGAGCAGCCAGGGCGCCTCGTCCAGCACAGTCACGGTCACACCGCGCCGAACCAGACCACCGGCGGTCTCGATTCCGAGCAAACCGCCCCCGATGCACACGCACCGGGCTCCCTTGCGCACAGACCGCAGAATTGCCTCGGCGTCGTCGACGGTCCGCAGGACGTGCACACCCTGGCGGCGAACCCCGGGTATCGGCGGCACGAAAGGATGCGCCCCGGTGGCGACCAGCAGGCGGTCGTAGGGCAGTGCCTGGCCGTCGTCGAGCACAACCCGCCGCCCGGCCCGATCGAGACTCCGAGCCTCGGCCTGAACCAGCAAGATCCCCTGCTCTTTGAACCATTCATGGTTCCGCACCAGCAGCGCTTCGCGGGCCACGTCGCCCGCCAGATAGCGCGTGAGGCTCATGCGGTCGTAGGGCAACGTCGATTCACGGTGCACGAGTGTTATGCGACCGTCGGGACTGGTTGCCCGTGCAGCCTGGGCGGCCGACAAGGCCGCAATTCCACCCCCAAGGATGACCAAGCGCGGACCGGCACGGGTCTCACGAGGCGGCGCGATCGCCGGTGAAGTCGGCGGGGTCGATGGGGTCGACATCAGCGCCGACGGTGCATCCTCGTAGGGCTCGAACATTTCGGCGCCCACGCCGCACACCGGACAGCAATCCGGCGGGGCATCACCCTCGTGGATATAGCCGCAGACCGTGCACCGAAAACGACGTGGCATGAACCTCCGAGGCTGAGACCGAGACCAGCCCGAAGGAGGATCACTCCTCGGCCTTGCTCAAGTCAAATCGAATTGCAGAGTTACCTACTGCTCCGCTTCGGGACGGGTGACGCCAAGGAGCCTTGCGTGGGCCATGGGCTCGAAGGATTTCTTGAACGGGTCGAAGATCCGCACGTCGATTTCCACTGGGCCAGTGCCGCGACAGTAGGTGGTTCGCGTGACCCGCTCCGGGTCGCGACGGACCTCTTCGACAACGGCGCAGTCTCGGTAGACGCCCGATGGCAGGGTGACGGAGACGCCGCTCTCGACGATTGTGGCTTGGCCGTTTGAGACCGGCCACGCGGTGCCCTTGCGGACCGGGTTTCGCACGACAAAATCCCCTGGCACTCCGCTCTCGCGGCGGGCGATCCCGTCGGCGACAATGGCATAGGCAATCCGTTCGTCGCCGTTCTTCACGATGGCCAAATCGGTGGTGCGCTCGACGACGGAATACGGCGCAAGCACCTTGTTTCCATCGCGCTCGATCTCGAAGGCCCAGCCCCAGCCTGGCAAGAGCGGGTAGTAGTCGAGCGCTTCGTTGCCAGTGGCGAGTGAGCTCGGGGCAGGCGGCTTGCCGGTCGCGCAGGCGGACAGGATGCTCGCCGAGAGCACGAGGAAGAGGAAGATGAGGCGCGTGGGGAGCCGCCGAGCCTCGCTCGGCGCGTACCATCGCGGGCATGTAAAAAGTCGGAGCTGCACCATGGGCACAATAGCCTCCATCGGCTGATTCTTGCACTGCCGTGAGACGCACGCTCCGGCCGAGTCGCGTGATCCGACTCGCGTGGAAAACCGCCGAGCTTAGCTCGGCGCGTACCATCGCGGGAAGGTTTGGAAACCCTCCCAGGGTTTCCGTGTCAGCGAAACGAAAACCGGGTCCTCCATCTCAGAAAACTGAGGCACACCCAGCCTAACCCCGCAGTATCAATCCACGCAGTCATTGGCGCAGGGCTTGCTACTATTGATCCTGATGCGATCTATCCCGACGTTCTTCGGCGCAGCCGCCCTTGCTGGGCTGGTGGTGTTAGCGCCTGTTCGGTCGATGGCGCAGACCAGGGATCCCCTGGCGCTTCGGAAAGCCCAGGACGACTTCGCAAGGTTACAGGAAGAGCTTGCCCGCGTGAATGCCGAGATCGCCGAGCTCAAGCGGGCGGACCGATCAGTTCGGGGCGACTACCGCTTGCGAAGCCGAATGGCCGACGCTGAAGCCCTCGCCCAGAGGCTGGGCCGCGCGGAAGATCGATTGCGGTCGCTCCAGGAGCCGCCAGCCTCGCAGCCCAAGGCGATTCCTTTGCTGCCTCCGCCGCCGGAATCTCCGCAAGACGGAAGCGTCGAGCTGGAAGCCAAGGCGGATCTGTTGGCGGATCAGGCCAGCAGGCTCGATCAGCAGGCGGACATCCTCGCGCGCGCCGCGCAGCAGCTGCGCGCACGCAAGGCTCTGCGCCGACGAGCGAGCGCCTGGGATCGCGATCCTTTCGCTGGCCTCGAGGCGTCCAAACGCAGCCTGGCGATTTCGATGTCGACGCAGAAGACGGCCGTGGGCGGCGCCACAGCCGACAGCGGGAGCCACGGCGGTACCGCGACGACCGGCGGTGCCACCCCAACCGGTACGCCCGCGCCCACCGCGCCGACCGGCGGTGCCAGCCCGACCGCTGCGCCCGCGCCCACCGCCACCGTAGCGACCGGCGGTGGCGCCAATCCAACTTCCGCCACGCCGACATTTACTGCGCCTGGCAGCTCGTCAGGGGATGCCACCGCCAGGTCATCGCCCGCGGTCGGCGCGATCGAAAGCCCAGCGGCGAAGTCGTCACCACTTGCGCCGGGTGTGGCCTCAGACCGCCCATCCGAACAGCGCCTCTACCTCGACCCAACCACGGCCGCCGAGCTTCGCCAAGCTTTGGGCGCGGCCGGCGCGAATTCGGATCCCGACGCCCTCGATCGCGTTGCGACGGGGTTGCGGGTGCGTGCTCGCGAGCTCGGCCAACGGGCCGACACCCTGAGGCGCAAGAGTCGCGTTCCTTAGCGTGACCTTCGTTCCCGTCGGGCTGCTAAGATGGCGCGCGATGCGCAGGTGCATCGCCACACTCATCTTTCTCGTCAAAATTTCCGGCGGCGCGTCCGCCGAGGAGCTCCGCCACGACTGGCGACTGGAGGATGGCGCGGAATACGACAGCAACCCAGCGCGGGCAGAGCGAATCTCAGGCGTGGCGCCGCAACCTTCGGCGCCAGGCTCACCGCTTGCTCGCGTGGTCGCATCGGGCAACCTCGCAGCGCCGCTCGGTCAGGGAAACCTGCTCGCGCTCTCGGCAGCGTTCGGCGGCAAGTGGTTCACCACCGCCGAGGCGCGCGCGGAAAACGTGCTCGTGGCGCAAGCGTCCGCCAGCGACAGCATGCGGCTTGGGCAGCGAACGCAACTCGCGCTGGCCACCGCCTATTACGATGTCTTCCAGCGCCGATCGACCGACTTGCCCGACTTTCGCTCGACCGCGCCATGGGGGCGCCTCGACCAGGCGCTGACCTCTTCCATGTCCACGTCGCTGGGATTCGGCTATCGCTGGTTCACCTTCAAGCCCGACGATGCCTTCAGCTTCACGGCCCCGACCGCGCTGTTCTTGTTCCGCCACGTCCTCGCCAGCGATCTCGCGGACGGCAGCGCCGACTGGGAATGGAGCGCTGGCGGCAGCGCGGAAGCGCGCGCCTTTCATGGCCCCGCTTGCAGCGCGAACGGATGCGCCGATGGCGGGGCTGTGCCGCGCCACACCGATCGCTTCTGGATCGCGCACGCGGAATTCACGCGCACCGGAAGCTGGCTTTGGGGTTCGGGGGCGGCGCTGCACTTCAACCAATCGAACAGCTTCGGCGAATCCCTCGTGCGCGGGCTATTTCATGTCCGCGCGGTGATTCCGCTGCCGTGGCAGCTCTCGTTCTCGCTGCGCGGCGAACTGGTTGCGACCCGTTATTCAGATCCGCTCACCTTCCCGCAGCCCGTCGCCGGACTGCCGAGCGCGAGCATCGAAGACGAGAGTCGCAGCACCTTCCGCATCGAGTTGGCGCGGCTTTTCGAAAGCCACGTCGAAGTCGGCGCACGCTACGTGTACTACACCAGCGCGCCCACCTCATCTGCGGTGGAATATCGACGACAAACTTTGCTCGTATACCTCGCGTTTCTCGAAGAAAACTAGCGATTTCGTCGTCATCTAGTTTTCCGAATTCGGCATTGACTTCGAGGGGGTCAGAGCGAAGAATGGCGGCCCGAGTTGACGTACAAACGCATGATCGCAGCTCGGGTACGTGAGCAGGCGCAAAGCCTGTCCGCTTGGCCCGAAGGAGGCACGGACTAATGGCCGCCGGGACTCGGGCTCTCCCCAAACGAACGAAGTTCATTTTCGTGTCCGGGGGTGTCGTTTCATCCCTCGGAAAGGGACTGGCATCTGCTTCGATTGGCTCACTGCTCGAAGCACGAGGCCTAAAGATTACGATCCAGAAATTGGATCCCTACCTAAACGTCGATCCGGGCACGATGA
>PMLH01000408.1 GCA_003159055.1 Myxococcales bacterium | reverse complement strand
GAGAAATCGACCTCGTAGCGTTCAAAGGATTCGGAGAGAGTGATCGTCTTCGAATAGGCGTTGTAGCAATCCCGCGTGTCAGGTTCAGCGCCGGCCTCTGGAGCGTCATAGCACCGTTGGCCCCGAGGATCGGAGTTCGGGTCATGGACCATGACGTGAATCGTCCGCTCGCCGCTGCCATCGACGAGACTTGAGGCCTTGGCCCAGAAGACCAGCCCAGAGCAATCGCCGAGATTGACACCTGTGGGAGGCGTGCGGTTACTCACGGGTGATGGGCACCTGGCGTTTCCTGTCCCTGCATCCGCGCTCGCCTCTGTCCCACCGTCGGGGTCGGGCAGTGTTACGAATTCAACCGTTATGTTTGCCCCCCATTTCTTGTGATTTGGGTCATCCGTCGGGGGGCTAATCAGTCCGTCGCCCGTCGTTGCAAGCCGGGCGGCGTAGTCCGACCTCTGAAAGGTCCAATTGGATGGTTTGAGAGAATCAAAGGTCCACCTGTTTGTCCCGCCAAGGTACGCGGGTGGAGTGACGTTTTCGCCTTGATCGCACGGCGTGGACGAATACCACAATCCGCCGAAACCGGCCTTCGAGTCGAACCGGGCACCGGAATCCCGCGGCTCCATGTTGTCAATCAATATGTACTGGCTGCTCCTCCCCTCGGATTGACACGCCATGGATAGGCAAAGCAGCGGCCACACCAACACGGAACTGAGCCTCGTCAACATCCGGCAAGCCTCCTATTCCTTCGGCTCCAAACTCATATCGTCGACGTACAGATCGAAGCTCGCAAGCTCGCTGGAATCGGATTGGACGGTGATTTTGATCCCGTCCGCTCGAGCGAGGCAATCTTGTAGATTGGGCTTGGGAAGAAATTCCTCCGGCGCGGCGAAGCTAGACAGCTCCAGGGGGAGAGGCCCGTTCCAATCGGAATCGCGGTCGGCAACGTAGCTGTCGAGAACCGTCTTGACGACGCACGGGTTAGTCGACACAGCGCCATCCGCATCCCGTACGCTGGTGCAAGTGAGTTGGACTTTGAAGAGTGTGGTCGCGCCAAGGGGCGGATCACCGGATACTAGCTTCCAGCTGAACCAAAGCTTGGCATAGGGCGTGAGATCCTGAGGCTGTTCGGCGGAGGTGATCAGCTCGGCCCGCTTGAAGACCCCGTCATCGGGGAAGAGTGTGGCTCCCAGGTGCAACACAGAGTCATGATTACTGTCGATCGAGGTGGTATTGCACTCGTCACTTCCTATTTGATGAGTCTCGTCGACCGGCCTGCATGCCCATCGCTCGAAGCTGGGGTCAGTAGGATCGCCGTCCGGGTTTGTGAAGTTGTCGATGAGCCGTCGTCCTGGATCGACCGTGTGGACATCGAAACAGCCGGCTGTGATTGAGGCCATGGCCCCCCAAAGGATGAAACGTAGCGTAGGCATCACCAAGCGCCGCTCCATCCAGCCGCGACCGACGACCCGCCATTCCAAAGGACGGTGAAACGCTCGGCCTCGCGCCCCGACCTGCGCTCGAAAAGGTACAGCGCCGCCCCGGCTGCGGTCAGCACACCGCCGCTGATGGCGAGGCTAACGATGGCGTGATTGGCGCTGGTAAGCGATGCGGCCAGCTGGTTATTCTCCTTGGCGCGCACCACGTAGCTGTTCGACCCTGCCGGTAAATCCCTCAGTTGGGCATTGCCGTCCTGCCACTGTTCGTACTTGTCCCGCTTCCACAGGTAAACGCCCAAGGCTGCCCCTCCGAGTGCGACACCAGCGCCAGCCAAAACATAAGGCAAGGCCGGGCGCAGACTGCTGCGGGCTGGCGCCGGCTTCGCGAGCAAACCGAGGGGGGCGGGGGAAATGTCTCTCGGTGCCGCAACCTTCAGCGGTTGGGGCGGCAATTGTAGGTAGAGTTGATACCGTCTTTCTTTTTCCATCGAGACCGTGCGTTCCACGGTTGGCCTGCCATCGAGACCGGCAGTGATCTTGTGCGTCCCGGCCACCAATCGAATCGGCTCGGCGAGCGGCGTGCGTCCGATCTCCCGGCCATCGACCGTGAGCAGGGCTCCGGACGGCTCTGTGGTGACTTCTAGCTCGCCCAGAAAGGCCTCCAGCGCTTTGATTTGCGCCTCGACCTGCTGGCGTTCTTGGGGCGGTATCTGGTCCTGGCCTTCCCGCAGGTAGCGTAACAGCGTCTCGATCGCTTCCAGCGGCTGGCCGAGCGAGATGTGGGCCTGGGCGATGTTGTACCAGACTGCGTAGTGCGGCTTTGCGGCGTAGGCATCCTCGAACGCTTGCAGCCCGCCCTGGAAATCGCCTCTATCAACCATCTCGATCGCGCGCGCAAAGTGCTTCATGGCTGCCTCCTCCGCTGGGTCCTCGGCCGCCATCGCCTGGCCCAGTCCAAGCAGCAGAAACACGGCGACAGAATAGGAGGCAACTCGCACGACAACCGGTCGCACCTGCATGGAACGTACCAGCGTCTGGCCTTGCGCTTTCATGTCCAGGTCGCCGTTCATGGCTTTTCGTAGGGATTCTTCCGTTTCCAGATCGGCGGCGGCATCAAGCCCTTCTCAAGTTGAGGGGCAGGCGCCATCGGGGCGCTGGAGGTGGACGCCTCGGTCGGACGTCCGACCGGACGTTCGCTCGAACGTCCGCTGGCACGCGTTCGCTTCGCGGTCGGAGGCTTGAGCGGCGCGGGCCCTGCCGCGTCGAAGGCGGGCGGTACCGGGGAAACGGCGACAACTGGCGCCGAAGAGACTGGTTCGGCCGCAGCCGGCCCCAACCTTGCTTCAGCGTTCGCCGGAGCAGCCGCCCTGGCTGTGGACTGCGGCATGACCATCGACTTAGGCGTGCGACGCGCGATCGCCCCCGCAGCCGCTGCGACGACCAGAGCGATTGCACCCGTCAGCAGCGCGCCCCGTCGCCAGCCTGGATGGCGTGCTCGGCCAGCATTCGCTTCGGCTCCCTTGGCGCGGGCCAAATCTGCCGCAGGCTCGTCCGGTACGCCGGCCTGCGATGCCGTGGAATCTCCACCGGCTCGGTCCGGCCAGACCTGGCGCTTGGCAAAAGGAACCAGTCCCAGCGCGAGTGCTTTCGCGGATTGTGGCCGTGCGCCCGGGTCGGTGGCCAAAGCACTATCAACGGCTTCGACGATCGCGCGGGGCAATCCATGGGCTGTGGTCGCCAGAGAAATCGCGGGTCGGGTCGAGAGATGGTGCAGGATCGCGTTGGGTGAATCCCCAGGATGCGGGAGCTGACCTGTCAACATCTCGAAGAGAATGGCTCCGAGCGCATAGACGTCGGACCGCGGGTCGAGCATTTTCTCGCCACGCGCGTGCTCGGGCGACATGTACGCGGGCGTGCCCATCACGGTTCCGGTATCGGTCGCCGCGTGGCCGCGTGCGACGGGAGCCAGCTTTGCGATGCCGAAGTCGAGGATCTTGAGCAAGTCAGTGCCGTCCTCGCGTCGACAAAGGAACAGGTTCTTCGGTTTGAGGTCGCGATGCAAGATGCCAGCCGCGTGCGCCGCCTCGGCCCCGAGGCAGGCCTGCGCGCACAGATCGGCTGCTCGTTCGAGGGGCAGGCGGCCCTCGCGCCCGAGCAGCGATGCGAGATCCTCCCCGACCAGATACTCCATCACGAGGAATGGAGAGCCATCGGCGGCAATGCCAAAGTCGACGGCCGAGGCAATATGATCGCTTACCAAGGCACCGGCTGACTCGGCTTCGCGCCGGAACCGCTCAAGGAACTCGCGCCGACGCGCGTAGTCCGGTCGCAAGAATTTCACCGCGAATCGTCGCCTGACGATCTCGTGGTGTGCTTCGTAGACGACCCCCATGCCCCCCTGGGCAATGAAGCGCGAAATTCGATACTTGCCGCCGACCATCTCGCCGATCCGCGTCGGCTCGTGAGCAGTGGGAGACTGTCCTTCCGGCTCTCGCACCTGCCGAGAGCCTTCCGTGGTGTCGTCTTGCCCCGTGCCGATGGTCAATCAGCCCCTTGTACGCCTGTCCAGGTGGGCGCACGCCCTGCCGGACGCGCCACGCACGCAGAACGCCGCCCCAGACCATTGCGACGTTGCGGTTGCCCCATGCTGCCATGTCCTGTTCGACCCGCCATGCGACGACCGACACTATCCCACGAGCCATTCTTGCCTGTCCATAGCCCGCGTGACACGTTCGGCGGCGCCTTGGAGATCGGCGCCTACCACACCTTGCGCGGCGAAGGTGATAGCCGCCCCTTCCTCCTGCCGCGAGGCTGCGCCCAGGAATTTTCGGGCAAAGTCCGTTCCAAGAAGATCGAGGGCAATGGTACGAGCCTCAGCGTCGCGGAGACCGTGAAGGGCGTTCGCGAGGGAAAGCTGCCCCATGGCATGGCCTTCAGGATCGACATCGTCTAGAGCCCACCCGCCGATGGAAAAGTGAAACTGTGCCTTCCACTCGTGGCGGACCACTGCAGTTCTTGAAGGGCACGGGCGACCACGGAGTGCCGGAAGGTCAATCTGTGCGCCGACGCCCACCTGAATAGTCATTCGTGTCCCGTCGGTCGCGTGCAACTCGACGACCGTACCATCGCTCCTCGCCACATTAGGTCGGCACGACGCACTTCCACGAATCGCACGGCGCCCGCCTCCTTCCGTGAGGCTTTCTCCACCCGGCGTTTGAGAGACTCGTAGCACAGCCCAAAATCGCAGGCCACCCGCCCCACGCCAAGCCTCTCTGCCAGTTTCGCCGCCTGCGCCCACAAATCCTCCGGCATCGGTGCGCGCTTCAGCCCCGTCCACCGCCAAACGTCGATGCCGCTGCGGGTCTTCTGCAACTGCTGGGCAATTCTGCTCTCGCGTGCCATGGCTTGGCCTTGTCCTCCTGGCCCTGCCGGGCCAGCCCTTGGTCTACGCCGTGGTGGTCGCGGAGTTCACGCACCCTTGCCGGAAGGACACAGCACAACGAGGTCCGGCCGCACTCGTCGATGGGGGATGCGACGCCAGACGAGGTCTTTCATCGACGCCGTTCCGCTAAAAAAGGAGGCTTGTTCGCCTTTTACACAGCTATTCCACCGAGACGTTGGTGAGACAGAAGGCGAAAGGCTCATCCGTGGATGCGCTGCCGGACACTTGCACGTCGACTCTCTTGAATAGCTTGCTGGGCGTGGCGAACTCGCCCATGTTGTTCCAGCACGTGGTATTGAACTGACCGATAGGGATGGGTACCCCGCTCTCCACTTGCCCTCCGTAACAGTAGAACTTGTTGTTCGTGTCGGTCAGTTGAACACGCAAGGCGGAGTTGCCCAGGAGGGAGCCCGATTTCGTGACAGAGACCGTGATGCTATTGCCGATGTTGATGGTGCCCAGGGCGCTTGCGGTGCCGCCATCAATGCCCACGTCTTGGTTGAAGTTGAAACCAATTCCGGCCAATTGATAGAAGGTTGGATCCCCCGTCACAGTACCAGCCGCGCAAAGAGCCGACGGTGGAAACGCGGGCGAGCAGGATACTGGTTCCGCAGTGAGCGGCGCTACACCGTTCCCCAAGATAGCACTGACCTGCAGGGAGCCCGCCGCAGTGCAGGTAGGCGTGACACAAGCAGTAGCCTTTGAATCAGCTCCGACCCAGCTCCAGGCCGCCCCATACCCGTGAAGCGGACCCGCGGTGACGTAGCTTTCAACAACCTCCAGCTTGCCTTCCGCGGTGGGAGCACCACCATCGCACGACGGACCCGTTGTCGCGACCGGAACCATCGACGGCGTGACGCCATTGATTGAAACCGAGAAGCTGTTGCTGCTGAAGGGTATCCCGCCAGTGCGTAGCTCGTCACCCGCCTGGATCGCATACAGGTACCAAGAATTCTGGACAATTCCCTTTGCCGCCGCGTGCCGAATAAAGGCGTTCAGGTCCAGGTCGGCCACGGAGGTGACCATCGGGGGTTGGATCATGTAGGCCAGGTAGGTCCAGCTGTTGATTCCCGAACCAAAGGTGGCCTGCCAAACCTCCCAGGTGTGACCACCCAGGGTCACAGAACCCAAGTCGGTCTGCCAGCCATGAACGTTCTTGTAGTCCAGCCAGATCATCAACTCGACGCCACCGGGAAATCCGCTGGTCCCGCAGTTTGCGTCCGGACAAAACCAGACGTCGTAGGCCACGTTGTACTTGTCGGTGGCCGCGCCCCCTGCGCTGAAATCCCAACTGCTCGTCACCGTCGAGAGCGCGCTGACCTGCATGGGAAGCATGCTTGCGGGACTGCAATCCCCGTGGGAACAACCGTAGAGCACGTTGGGGTAGCTGGCCACGTTGTCACCGCAGGCATCAGGTCCCTGGGTCACGGCGAAAGCAGCGGTCGCCTTGTTGATCTCCATGCACTGGGTTCCGGGACAGATCACCTTGTTCCAATAGTCCGACTGCACGACGTAGGAGCCCACGATCACGCTGGCGTTGTCCTGGCAGGTACTGACCGTGAGCTCAGCCGGATAGCGGCCCGCCTCATTCGCCAGGGGGACGTCCACGGGAACCTCCGCCTCAGTCCCGATGGCGCCGTCCGGTCGGTTTCCCGAGTCGGTTCCACACGCAGTGCTCCCCGCGAACAGAATGAACCCCCCGACGGCGAAAGACGTCCTTGAAAAGACCTGAATGCATACCGTTGGCTTCATTGTCGGTTCCTCTCTGAGTTGTTGGCTTCGCCCGCTTGCAGGAGCCCAAGTTGCAAGAGCCGAATGCTCCTGATGCCGCACCACTCAGTCTCCCGACCGTATCTGAGTAGCGAGGATCATGCCAGGAGCTGCTCCTACGGAAGACGCTCGAATCTTTCGTAAAGCCGCATCTTGCCGGTCGGCGGTGCTTGGCCGTATCCATAGGGGGACATGTCTGCAGGACGTCCGCCGAACGTCCGCCGGACGTCCCGACGACGATCCTGGAGCACCTTCCTTTAGCTGCCTTCCCCGGTAGAATCGTTGCCAAGCGAGGTGGCGCTTTGGGAAATGTATAGCATCGGAAATCAAGCATCGAACGAGCCAAGGCTCTCCTTGTTTGCCGTTCATCGCCTCGCGAGCTGGTATCGGGTTCTACAATCCTGATGGCGGTTTCGGCGGGTCTAGCGGCAGATATCCCGATGGCGGTGGTGGCTTCACGGTTGACGTCCCCCCTACCCGAGCTGACGCAGACGGATCCACAACCGGCGGGGGCGGATCCGGTGGCTCTATCCCGAATTCGGGCGGCATCGACGGCGGCTACCCCACGACTGGCACTGGCGGGCGTGGCGGCAGCGGTGGCACAATTTCCAGCTCTGGCGGTATTGATGGCGGCATCATCCTGGGCTCCGGTGGCCGCGACGGCAGCATCCCGAGCGACGGCGGTACCTCTGACGAATCCGATGGCGGCGGCATGCCGATCTCGGGTGGCCGCGACGGCAGTGTCCCGAGCGTCGGCGGCACCGGCGGTAGTATCCTCGGCACCGGCGGCAGTATCCTTGGCCACGGCGGCAGCAGCGGCAACCGCGACGGCGGACCCGGCGATGCCGGACCCGGAGCGACCTTGAACAAGTCAGGCTGCAGCTGCGGGATTGGACGGGTTCAGCCGTCTAGTGCAGGACTGACCCCGCTCCTGGTTGTCGGCGTCGCTCTGCTGCTGGTGCGGAGGCGCCAAAGGGGAAGACGAGGGGAATGACCCTTCGTCCTTCGCTCCTCGCCGCGCTGGTCGCCGCGTCCTGTCCTTGCACTCGAGCTGGATGATATCCGGTAGGACAATCCTGCGCGGGGGCCCGGTCGCGAGGTCACCGTGTTCGTCATGCCATCCGGCGATGTCTTGGTGTCGACACCTGCTTGCGTCCTCTTCGTGGTCGTCGTGAGTCCATCGGAAGACACGTTCGTGCGGGTTTCGGCCCCAGTGGCGTCTTTGCCAGTCGTGTAGCCGCGGGTCCGGCCCTCAGCGGAGGTCACCGTCACCTTCACCGGCGTAGATGGGTTTTCTGGGCCGGGATCCTGCCTATCCAGCGTCCAAGAGCAACCGCTGGGCATTTGTTCGCTCTTTACCCGCCCCATGTCATCGTAGTCGAAGGTCGACGCGCTGCCGTTGGGATTGGCACCGCCACTGCTGTCACTGCCGTCACTGACCAGCATCCGCGTCCTGATCACTTCCCGTCGTTCACGCACCTGGTCTTGGATTCCGCCGCAGCTGAGAAGCAGGTGCCAGGTTCGACTCTCGCTCCGGGACAGCCGCGGATGCAGGAGAAGCGCACCGAATCGCATTGCCAGTTGCTGCGGCTTCCGCATGGGGAAGACCGAACGCATTCGCGAAGGCACTTCTCGCCGGCTGGCGTGAGCGGGACGACAACGTGGCGAGGCTTGACTGCTGGCTCCGATACCTGCTGCCGCGATTCTGCAAGGTGAATGTGCTCCGCCGCCTCTCCTGTCCGCAACGCCGTCGGCAGGCCCTGGTACGTGCGGAAAGAGGCAAGCGCCTCCGCATCCCTGTTCAAGCGCTCATAGCAAACCGCCAAGTCGAATAGCAGCTCAGGATCGCTCGACGACTTCCAAGCTGTCTCCAATTTGCCGACGGCCTCGCTGAGCTTCCCGGCCCGCATGAGCTGACGCGCCTCATCGGCAGAGGATTCTCGCCCGTTGCCATTCTGGCCTCCGTCCCCGGCTGCCGCCCGGGCCCCAGTCACGAAGCCGCCATCTGGAAGAGCAACGACAAGCAGCGCGACGACAAAGCAGCGACGCATTGACCACGAGTTTACCACCGTGTCTTGGCGCGGCCCACTCCCGGTGCGACGACAAAGTCCAACGCCATTGGCCCGGCCAGGCCGTCGCCATTCAAATCGCCCAAGCAATACCCTCGGAGTGGGTCGCCGCCTGTAGAGTGCGGCGGAAGCCCCAACCCAATCCTTCGATCACGTCGCCGAGTCGATCCATCAGCGGTCGCGCAAAACAATACCCTCGGAGTGGGTCGCCGCCTGTAGAGTGCAGAACGCTCATTGTCGGTGAAAACCGTGATGGCCCTGCTAAGATGAGAGATGGTATGAAGCACCTTACGTCCAGGGTGAATGGGTGTTGCCGCGCACTTTGCGCGATGGCTGCCCTGGCAGCGAGTCTTGGTTTCTCTCCGGGCGCCCAGGCTGCGCTAGGTGAAGATGCTGACTCGGTCGCCGCCGACCAGATCCGCCTGCAAGCGAACCTGCAGGTTGTGCGAAGGGAAAACCACACCATGCACGAATTGCAGGTGCCGAGTGGCGGCAGCATTCGCCAGTTTGTCGCCGACAGCGGAAAGGTGTTCGCAGTCTCCTGGTCGGGTGGCTGGCGCCCGAACCTGCGCGATCTCCTCGGCAAGCACTACGATCGCTACCTTGCAGCCGCCAAAGAGAAGCGCACAGGGCGGGGCCCGCTTCGCATCGAGATCCCAGGTCTGGTTGTGGTCATGGGTGGGCACCAGCGCGCCTTCTTCGGGCACGCCTATCTCACCGACCTGCTGCCACAGGGTTTCCGCCCCGAAGACATTCGCTAGAGAGCCACCATGCGCAGACTACTTCCGGTTGCATTGGCTTCCATGTTGTTCCTCAACTGCAACGGTGGCGGACACACCCAAGGCGCTGCCGGTGGGCGTGGAGCAACCGGCGGTGCAGGCGGAGCGGCCAGCGGAGGATCAACCGTAGGACGAGGCGGCAGTACAGGCGGCGCGCACGGTTCGGGCGGTTCGTCGGGCGCAGGTGGCGCAAGCAGTTCCGGGGGGTCATCGGGCGTGGGCGGTGGAAAGGCTTCCGGGAGATCGTCGGGTGCGGGCGGTTTCGGGGGCGCATCGGGAGGTGCGGGCGGCGTGAGCGGTGCCGGGGGGGCGTCCCACACAGGTGGCGCAACCGGTTCCGGGGGAGCGAACGGCTCCGGGGGCCTATCGCACACGGGCGGTGCCAGCAGCCAAGGCGGCGCGATGGGGGGAAGGGGCTCGACCGCTGCGGGCGGTACAATCGGCGGAAGCGGCGGCGTCGGTGGTTCCGGCGGTTCGACGGGAAACGAAGCCAATACCATCCAGACAGTCCTTGATAAGGGGCCGCAGAACATCGGCTACATCAATGGCTTGTTCGTGACGGTGACGCTGTGCAAGCCGGGCACGAGCACCTGCCAGTCCATTGATCACGTTCTAGTCGATACTGGGTCGTCCGGTTTGCGCGTGCTGGAGAGTGCGATCACGTTGTCTTTGCCCGCCGTCAACAATGCCTCGGGAAGCCCGCTCGGGTCATGCACGCAGTTCGTGGACGGCACGGCCTGGGGGCCGATTCTCAGCGCCGACGTCAAGATCAATGGCGAGATCGCGGCCGCACTCCCGATCCAAGCCATTGGCGAAAATGCCTACCCCATGCCGACCGCCGGCACGTGTTCGAGCGGCCCGGCTATCACCGACCTGCAATCGTTGATGGCCAATGGAATCATCGGCGTGGGCATCAGCCAGCAGGACTGCGGTGCAGCATGTACGCAGACAAGCCGCAACCCAGGAATGTACTTTGCGTGCACCTCCAACAAAGTAGGCGGCTGCAAGGCGACGGCCGTTCCCCTCGAGTCCCAGGTAAGAAACCCCATCGTCAGTTTCGCCGTAGACAACAATGGCATTATCATCCAAGTGCCCAGCGTGCCGGCAAGCGGACTGGCTTCGACGACGGGCACGTTGATATTCGGCATCGGCACCCAGGCGAACAACGGCCTGGGAAGTGCAACCGTGATTACGCCCGTCGATAGCTACGGCAATATTGGAACCACCTATCCGGTTGGCGGCACGAAATATACCGGGTTCGTGGATAGCGGCACCAATACCTACACCTTCCTCAACTCGGCCACGTCGGGTCTGGCGTTGTGCAAGTCGGCTGGGATGACGTCCTTCTACTGTCCCGCGACCCCGACGAACCTCAGCGCCACCATTTTTGGCGGAAATAGCGCCAGCGCGCCTGTGACCTTCACCATCGCCAGCTCCAATAAGATCAGTGCGAGCATTTCCGTCTTGGGCACTCTCGGGGCAGAAATGCCCGGGTTCCCTTCGTCGGGGACTTCGAGCGTGCCTGATTTCCTCTGGGGACTTCCCTTCTTCTTCGGTCGCACGGTCTACACGGCCATCGAGAAGCAAGACACGCCCGGCGGCCAGGGGCCATACGTCGCGTTCTAGGCCTGCTGCGAACGAAGACATTCGGAACTCTTTGTTCGCAACAGCGATCCTCTCCCGGATCATACTGCTGCGCGGAAGAGAGCTTCCCATCACCTGTCCCAAGCAGCACGGAGTATCCTATTCCGGCGACCAGGACGCCGAGCCACACGGCTTCGACTTTGTCGGCCCCGATCAATCGACGCTCCCCGAAGACGACCCTGACGAGGACGACACGGACGCTTTCGCCTTCCCCGACAACTTCGGAGGCACTCATGAATCAGCGTAGGATTTGGCTGGCTGACCACCGTGGGCGCAATGCCGTCGTGGTCCTCGTGCCGCGACACCGCGCAGCCCATGCCGGCCATCGCCGCGATGGCAACGAGATACAGCGCCGTCCACCGGAGCTGGTCCCGGCCAACCTCGTCCCCGACCGCGCGCCCGTCTGGTCGGGCAAGCTGCTGTCGTTTCCCGAGCGCAACGCTCTCCCCATGAAGGGCTTCCTCGCCGGGAAAACGCAAGACTGGCGCTGCTCGACCCTCGCCGCGACCATTCCTGGCAGTCTTCGCGGCCGCGCTCGGCCACCGATCGGCATTGTTGCGTTGAATGGGGTTGCTGCCGCCATCGCGCCGGCAACGAGCACGTTGCCGTTGTTCAGCAGGGTTGCCGCATGCCACTCCCTCGTGGTGGTCATGTCGCTGGTGGCGGTGAATGTCCCGGCGCTTGCATCGTAAAGCTCCGCGCTTGCAAGCCAGCTCTTGCCAGCCCCCCCTGTGGTCAGCACCTTCCCATTCGGCAGGAGCGTCGCGGTGTGGCCGAACCTTTGGGTAGTCATGTCGCTAGTGGAAAATTGCATGCGGGCTGTTCTGAAAAATCGTTCTACTTTTCCGCGGCCCTGCGGCACGTACGGCCGACTGTGGATCAGCGTGATGCCGAGTTTGGCGCAAACCCTTTACGCCGCCTTCTTACTGGCACGAGCCAAGCAGCACGCTCACCGTGGTTGCAGCGCTGCTCGCCGCAACCAGGTCCAGCTGGCCGTCGCCGTTCAAGTCGCCCAGCGCCAGCGATGCCGGATTGAACCCATTGTAGGGGTCGAAGGCCACAACTGCGGCTGCGTAGTCGACATTGGCCGCGAAAGTCCCGTCGCCTTTTCCAAGCAGAAGGCTCACCGTAGACACGGCGTTCACGGTAACCAGATCCAGCTTGTGGTCGCCGTTCAAGTCACCCAGCCCCACCCAAGAGCGGCTCGTGCCCGGCTGGGTAGTCCACCTTGGCGGCGAACTTCCCGCCACCCGTTCCAAGTAGCACGCTCACCGTGCTCGTGCTCCAGTTCGCAGTAACGAGGTCCAACTTGCCGTCGCCGTTCAAGTCACCCAGTGCAACCGAGAAGGCGCTGGGTGGATTGGCATCGTTCACGAGGCCCCCGGTTGTGTAGTCCACCTTAGCGGCGAACTTCCCACCACCCGTTCCAAGTAGCACGCTCACCGTGCTCGAGAAGCCCGCATAGGTCGCCGCAGCGAGGTCAAGCTTGCCATCCCCGTTGAGGTCACCAAGCGCTACCCAACTCGGCCTCTCCCCGGTTGCGTAGTCCACCTTGGCGGCGAACCTCCCGTCGCCTGTGCCAAGCAGCACGCTCACCGTACCCACGTCGTAGTTTGCCGTAACAAGGTCGAGGTTGCCGTCGCCGTCCACATCACCCAGCGTCACTGCACGCGGGCTGCCCCCAGTTGAGCAGTTCGGCCCCGCGTCGAATTTTCCATCGCCCGTGCCGAGCAGCACGCTCACGACGTTCGTGTCCTGGTTCGCAGTCATGAGGTCCAGCTTGCCGTCGCCATTCAAGTCACTCACCACCACCGAGCTCGGGTTGCCGCGACCCGGGTTGTCGACCTTGGGGGCGAATTTCCCGTCGTCTGTGCCAAGCAGCACGCTCACCGTGTTCGCGGCACCGCTGGCCACAACGAGGTCCAGCTTGCCGTCGCCATTCAAATCACGCAGCGCCACCGAAGACGGGCCGTTCCCGGTCGTGTAATCCACTTTCGCGGCGAAGGTCCCCTCGCCTGTTCCAAGCAGTACACTGACCGTGCCTCTGGACGAGTCGCCGCCTGCGGTAACGATGTCGAGCATGCCATCGCCGTTCAAGTCACCCAGCGCAACAGCGTTCGGGTAGGCCGCGGTAGCATAGTCCACCTTGGCGGCGAGGGTTCCGTCGCCCACGCCAAGCAGTACGCGCGACGAAGCCGAACGAGTACTGGCACATCGACGTGCCCATCATCAAGTTGCTTGACGGAACGAAGGTGTACCTGCATGCAGTCATCGACAACCTGAGCCGCCGGATTCTGGCTTGGAAGGTCGCTCTTCGCCTTGAACCCCAGAACACGTGCGCCGTACTCGTTGAGGCTGCCAAGGCGCTGCCGCCCGAAGAAGCCCCGGCCACTGTGGTCGCCGATTCCGGCGTCGAAAACGTCAATGGTGCCGTCGATGCCCTTCTTGGCCTGGGTCGCCTACGTCGGGTGCTTGCCCAGGTCGAAGTCGACTTCTCCAACTCCATGATCGAGGCGTTCTGGCGCTCGATGAAGCACAACTGGCTCTTCCTGAACCAACTCGACACGCCGGCGGCCGTCGAGCGCCTTGTTGCGTTCTACGTAACAGAACACAACTCCGTCATGCCGCACGCGGCTTTCGACGGGCAGACGCCCGACGAGGTGTACTTCGGCACGGGCGACCAGGTCGCCGCTCAACTTACTCAACGCCGAACCGAGGCCACACAAGCTCGGCTTGCAGCCAATCGGATGGTGGCCTGTGCCCAATGCCAAACCGACTGCCTGCGGCCGGAATCCTCAGCGATTTCCGATGTGGTGCACTTGCACCCCCAAAAGTCCCAGATGTCCTGATCCGCAGCTGGGCTACGCTTTTGCGGCTTGTCTGGCAGAAGGGTACCGCGGGACAAGCTTTGCCGGGGACGCGGATAGAGTCGCAGATATGTACGTGGCTGCGGGCAAGACTACGACGCCCGAGACGTACCAGAAGCTGCGCCAGGCTGCCAAGGACGTGCATCCAGAACAGCGAGCTGCGGTCGACCATGCCAACGTCGCCATCATGGTTTGTCTGGAACTCTACGACTCAAAGAATCTACACGCGATGGTCGTACACAAGCCCTTCCTCAGGAAGTGAAGGGGCACATGGCACAGGTTCGCCCGGCATGTGCCGCCGACTGGTTTCTAACGTCCGCTCGGGGTTCGCCGCGTAGTGAATGCGGGGACGATGAACTGCGGGATCTGCCGCTGAGGTGCGGAGACCGCATGGCCTACCGGGGCGACTTCCCTAAGTCGGCGGAAGGCGGCGCTGTGGGCTGGTGGCATGTACCTTGCTCTGCGAGCTAGCCACAAGAGACGCTCATGGTTTCCATAGTGGCTTTCGTCGCAACGATGTTGCTCGCCTCGGGTGCGTCTGTGGCGTATCTGGGGCGCGACCATTCGCGGCGGCAAGATGTCAGCCCTGCCAGCGCCAGGCGCGGCGACGAAGGGGTCTCGCTCGGGCAAGCCATCGACGATGTTTTCGCCAATCAGAGCGCCTACGTCATCGGCTGCTACACGGCCACCAAGCTGGTCATGGTCAAGGGCGTGCTCGATTTCTATGACCGAGTTCGTCAGTCACCCACGCTGGCCAGCTTCATCCGCACCCGTCTGCTGGCCGACCAAGAGCCCCTCTACGACGTCGAGCCGCCGAGCGCGTGGAGCTTCGAGCCCGGTTTCGATCCGAAAGAGTCGTCACGGCCAGGCAAACTGCTTTCCATCATCCCCGATGTTGCGCCCAAGAACTTCATTCCCGGGGACTGGGTCTATTTCGTCAATGACGATCCGGTGTCGAAGCAGAAGACGGGCTACGAAGGATCGAACGCGATCTACCTGGGCGACGACCGCTTCGACGACTACTACGGTGAAAACAATCACGCTTTCAGCTACGAAGAAAAGCTGGACGAGGTCTTTCAGTGGCGAAACGGGGTGTTCAGCCGCGAACGCGACGCCAGCAAGCGGCAGCCGCTCACGGCGGAGGATCTCGACCGCCTGAGCGCATCCCCACGCCGCGGCGGCATGGTCCAGTCCTGGCGAATCACGCCGGACTTTTTCGAAGCGCCTGCCAAGCGCCGCCCGATGGCGAAAGTGCGGACTTCGAGCACCGGAGCGCATCCGGTGGAGGCTCCAGCTGCCAGCCCAGGCGAAGGCGACAACGCGATGGCAAGCGCCGGCACCAGGTGAGTTCCGGCGAACTCGGTTGAAGTTCCGAGATACCGCCAACAAGCCATCGCGCAGTTGGCGGCGAGGCGCGCGGTCCACGCATTACTCTTGCCAATGAGCAGGATGGGAACGTCCTCTCGTGGGCGGAGGTCCCGATCGTCAAGAGATGCATGCGATGGCTGGGTCCATCACGAACTTGTCGAGAGCTCGCTCTCGGGCGGAAGGGTTCTCACGCGCCTTTTCTTGGCCCCTTCCCACACGGATGTATCGGGTTCCCGCCCGGCCGTGGACAGCTCCCACACGGATGTATCGGCCGCGACCGCACCCAGGCGGTCGCAGCTCGTCGCCACGGGCTCTGATGGTTGGCTGGCATCTCGCGCAGCCCGGATGCGGTCTTTCTGTCGGATCGTGAGCTTCTTCGAGTCCAGGCGTATTCGATCGCGCTCGCTCTGGGCGGCCTGGATGATTGTCAGGGCCGCACCGAGTCGCTTGTTCTCGACGACCGCGCCTTGGGTGACGTGGGGATTCTGATCGAAGATGGAATAGGGCAGTGATTGCCCATTGGCGTGGATTTCCACACGACCATCCTCCCATTCGTAGACGCGCACACGCTTTCCGCCCAGCGGCGAGGTCTCTGGGCCAGGCTCCACCAGGTACGTCACACGCTTGAAGTGGACCGTCAGACTGCGCGATAGCGTCCGCTCCTCCTGCCACGAGAAGATCCTGGACAGGTCTTCGCCATCTTGAACCGGTCGATGGGCATCGTGGGGATTCTGCGCTGTCCGTGCGAAGCGGCGGTTATAGTCCTCGGTGTACTCCGGCAGGAAGGCGTTGCCATCTTCCATGTTGCTGATGCCGCGCAGTCGCAGCTCTTTCACAAGACGATCCTGCAAGGTCTTGTTCATGCGCTCCACGCGGCCTTTCGCCTGTGGTGAATTCGCACAGATGATGTCGATATTGAGCTCGGTCAGCGCACGCCCGAACTG
>PMLH01000210.1 GCA_003159055.1 Myxococcales bacterium | reverse complement strand
GCCCGAGCCTCGACGGGCGTAAGGTCGCCGCGCGCGACACCGTCACCATGCGTGACCAGCGACGGAAGGTAGTGCACCAGCAGACCGAGCCGCGCCCCGCCCCGCGCCGCTCGCGCCAGCCCGGCAACGTGATCGAGAAAGAGCGAATCCACCCAGAATGTGTCGCTGGCGGCACCCTCAGCCAGCGCCGAGATGGCGGCGATTGGGGACAGAACTTTGCAATGCTCCCCGGCCGCTGCCAGCGAAGACACCAACATGCGGTTGAAAAGCGTTCCTCCGCTCACTGGCCCGTCGAGATCCGGCACGATGAAGCCGACCATTCCGCGTCCTTCTCCTATCCCTGGAACTGACAGTCGAACAGCATGTCTTCACCGAGGAAAAATCTGCGCACCCGCGGACGCAGCGCCTGGTCCAGCCCATCAATCTTCGGCAGCGTCACGCCCGGTCGGCCCTGTCCAAGAAACACCGGGCTCACGGCGACATGCAGCCGGGCAAGCAGTCCAGCTTGCAGGAAATGCGACACCGTCACGCCACCGCCCTCGACGAAGATCCGTCGCAGCCCGCGCCGCCGCAGTTCTTCCAAGATCAAGGCAGGTGGGAGCACCGTCTCGCTGCACGACAGCGACACGATCTCCGCGCTGCCGTATTGTCCATCTTCGCACCGGCTGCCCTGCGCACAAACCACGAGCGTGGCGGCCACACGGTCGTGAAACACGTTCCGATTGGCCGGCGCACGCAAGCCGGGATCCACGACCACACGGGTTGGATTCTGGCCGGCCACCAGTCGTGTGGTCAGTCGAGGATCGTCGCACGCGACCGTCGACCGCCCGACGACGACAGCATCGAACAATGCGCGCAAACGGTGGGTGTGCTCCAGATCCTGCGGCCCCGTGATGAAACAGGATGCACCCGTGGCCGTTGCAATCTGGCCATCGAGGCTCTGCCCCACGTGCGCAACGACGAGATCGTTGCTTGCAGCTCCCAAGCACATCGGCAAATAGAGCTCCAACATGCGCTCGATCGACGGCCCAAGCTGAGCCACGGGGCGAAAACTCGGCGTGACATCTGGGAAGATATCCAGCCATCCATCGCCCAGATCGGTCTCCTCCAGTCTCCCCGCACCATCGACCCGCACGCCGCAGGCCTCTTCCACCGCACACCCTGCCCCCGCTCTGCGCGCAAGTGCCCGCAACAGCAGCCATGCGCGCGCCTCGCTCAAGGACCACTCACGAGCCAGAGCGGTGTTGTCCGTCCGCATATGCATCGGATTGCTCCTCGTCAAAGTCACGCAAGAAAGCTGCCAAGAAGGACTCCATGGGCGCGCTGGTTTGCCCGGGCACCATGCCCGGAACATAGCCGCGGCCAAGGAAGGGTTGGATCAAGGATCCGTTCTTGCTGATGACATGCACGGGAACCGCCCACGACGGCGAGTCTTCCGTCAATTCTGAAACCGGCTGGTGGTCGCCCAAAATGATGATGAGCGAATCGTCGGTAATGAAGCGGGTTATGTAGTCCCCCAGCACTGCCAGATCGTAGAAAATGCTGCGCAGGTACGGCTCGCTGGCGTTGGAAAAGTCCGGCCAATTCGTGTTCGCACGCAGCAAGGGATGGTTCCAGTAGATATGCCCATTTCCGATCCGCGACCAATCCTCGATCACCGTCGGCACCTGGCTCCAGGGAGCATGGCTCGAAACCAAGACGTAGGTGAGGAAGAGTGGTCCGGATTCACGGGCGACCACGCTGCGACGAACGAAGTCGAGCACATACTGGTCGGGCATGGTCGCCCATGCGAACGGCGGGCCGGCGTAGTCGAAGTTCCAGGCCTTGTAGCTTTGGTCAAAATCGTAGAAGTCGGCGCCACGCGACTGCCTGTTCGTGTTGGGCTCGACCAGAATGGTTCGATAGCCGGCCTCGTGTGCAATGCGCGCCAGCGTCCTCGGCCGCGCGACCGCGAGCAAGTCATACTGCAACTGGCTGTCGGTACGAACACCAGTCAGGAACGTCGCGTGCGCCAGCCACGACATACCCCCGTAGGTCGCCGAATCCAGCCGGCCGGAGGCGCTGGAGAAACCGTGGCTGCCCAGTCGCTCTTGCAGGGTCCGCAGCGCGGGAAGCGCTCGGCCGAGGTAGGTGGGGCGATTCACTACCGTGGCGCCGTACGATTCGACGAAGAACAGGTACACATTGGAGCGATGCAAGCGCTCCAAGTGCGCAGGTGTCCTGTGCAAAGTCTCTTGCACCACCGCAATGGCGTGCATCTGTCGCATGCGATGATCGTAGACATTGAGCAGGAAGGTCACCTCGCGCTGCACGCGGGGCAAGATACTGGCGCCGAAGGCACCTGCGTAGCGCTGATTGTAGCGAGGGTCCTGTCGAGTGAAGGCTGACCCGATCGCAAACGGCAAGGCCAACAGCACAAACAGCAGGACGCTCCATCGGCGCTGAAGGAAGGAGGCGACGAGAAAGAGCGCGCGGTCGAGCGCAAACGCCAACAGCGCAAGTGCGGCGAGCAGGGCCATGGCACTGCCGTAGAACTTCCACGGTGAAAAGGTCGAGTGGGCGTACCGAATCAGCTCAGGAACCAATGGCAAATCGGAATAGACGTTGAACAGCTTGCCAAAAGACTGCCCGGCAATCCCGTCCCCGATTCGAAGTCCGCGAAACAGGACAAATAGAATAACCAGCGCCGCTCGCACCGCCCCGGGCAGCCGCCATCCCAGAATTCCAATGACCGCAAGCCCCGCCAACAGCACAGTCACGTCCAGCGAAGGAAGGAAGTACCAGTAAGCTGGCTCGGGCGAAGGATAGCGAACATTGACGGTCAGATTGAGCAGCGACCACGCAACCAGGAACAGGAGCGTGGAGACGATCGCACCAGTGACAGTCAACCTCGGCATCGGACGGATGCGTGACAGTCGCCGCCAGCCTGGGTACGCTCGCAAGAACGAGCGAGCGAAGGACACACAAGAAATTGCGGCTCCGACCGTAGCGCAGGCCTTGCCAATATTTCCATGAACGTCTTTGGCAACGAGGAGCAGCGTCGAGCTTGCCAGAAACGCCATACGACCGAACACCGGTCGCCGGTTTCGCTCGACCACACCTGGAAACAGCGCGAAGCACAGCACATAGACATAGCGAAGCAGCCCTGGAATCATGACCCATCCGCCCACGCCATCACGCCGCCAAAGCGCGAGACCAAGAATGAGCACGAAGATCGCGTCCGTTTCCGTATCGAAAGTCGCACCGAATTCAGACGTCTCGCCCAAGCGGCGCGCCACGGCACCATCGGCCGCGTCGAGGACGAATGGCAGCAGCAGTAGTGCCAGCAAAAGGCCGTCCGGCAGCCGAAAGAGCCACGCCGCCGCGGTCAGCAACAGCAACACGCGAAGCAGCGTCAATGCGTTGGCCAGGCCGAAGCCGCCCTTGGGTGTCCAGCGCCCTGCCGCACGCACCAACTGCGCCGTGAACGACAGTCCCGCACCGACCGCGAGTGGCCAGCCTTGCGACCAAATCACGGACAACGCCAAGGCCGTAAGCACGACCGTCGCGTGGCCAGGCAGCGACCAGCCTGGGCTCTCCAGGGATCGAGGCTCCCCAGCAACTATCTTGGCGCGTTGCGGGTGCATGACTTGGCCAGAATCGATCCCACGGATTGCAGCTCCGCCTTTCCTTTTCTGTGTATTTCTGTGATGGACTTATGATGCTCGCCGCAATGATTGGTCACCGCGCAAAGCGGCAGATTCTGCAGTGCCTGCCCTGGTTGGTGCTGGCCATGACGTTCGGTTTGCGTGAATCGGACGCCGCAGGACCGAGCGTGGCATCCAGCAAAAAGGTTCCGGCGCGGCCTGCCGAACCGCGAGCGGGCAACGTTGCGCTCGCTTCTGCACCGCCGCAGAAGACGGTCCTATCGCTGCCGGTCGCGGGCGTGTGGGGCATCCTCCAAGGTGTGGACAGCCAAGGCACTCACCAAGGCTATGCCGCTTTCGCCTACGACTTGGTTCCGGCGGAAACGCCGGTCAGCGAAAAGGTCTTTCGCAGCCGGACTCGCCTTGTGGATCATCCTTGCTACGGGCGTCCCATTCTTGCGCCGGCCGACGGACGGGTGGTCTGGGCGCGCGACGGTGCGAGAGAGCTCCCGCCGTTCAAAGAGAGCAAGCGACACGAAGCCGGCAACTTCGTCATTTTGCAACACACCCCCGACGAGTTCACGGAGTTCCGGCATTTACAGAGTGGCTCGGTTGCCGTCCACGAAGGCGAAGAGGTCCGCGCGGGTGAGCAGATCGGCCGCTGCGGAAATTCTGGCAATGCGCTGACGCCCCACCTGCATTTCGCGTTCCTCGGCTCGTATCAGCCCATCGCCACGCGCCCCATGCGACTCTCGAACTATGAGGTCATGGACGCACACGGCGCTTGGCGCCCGGGCGACGGTGAGCCGCAGCCTGGTCAGATCCTTCGTTCACTTGAAAAGCGCAAGTTAGACGTGCATTTGATGGCGCCGTGACCAAGGCAAGACAACAAATACGCCGGCCCGTGGGCACGATGGCTCTCGCGCTCGCGATTCTTTCGGGCGCTTGCGGCAAGCGTGCGGCGCCTCCGCAAGCCAGAGAGCAACGCGATTCCAGGCCGGCCGATGCCGAAGCTCCCCAACCCGCCCCAGCCGACGACGACCGCGCTTGCGGTTACGTCGACAAGACCGGCAAGTACGCCATCGGCCGCCATTTCGACCAGGCGGCCGACTTCGCTTTCGGGTTGGCTGCGGTCACCAAGAACCGCAAGAGCGGCTTCATCAACACCAAGGGTGACTACGCGATCGCGCCGATCTTTGACGCCGCAAAGGGCTTTCGCGACGGGTTCGCCGCGGTCTGCGTGGAAAAGAAGGGCTGGGGATTCATCGACACCAAGGGCACGTGGAGCATTCCGCCCAGCTTTGCATTCGCCGATTCGTTCGCCCAGGGAACCGCGGTGGTCAAGGTCGATGCCGACCTGGAACACGCCTGCACCGGCTTGTCGGGAAAAGAAGTCCCCGCTGGAAGCGAATGCGAGAGCGACGAGAGTGTCGACGCCGACGACGACACCCAGGGCGCGTATTTTCTCATCGACCGGACCGGCAAGCGCCTTCACGACAAGGGCGCCCACTGCATTACGCGAATGTCCGAGGGCCTGGCGGCCGCGCGATGGAAGGACAAGTGGGGTTACCTCGACCGCGACGGCAAGCAGGCAATTCCGCCTCGCTTTGCGCGTGCAAAACCGTTTGGCGAAGGATGGGCTGCCGTGTCGATGGCTATTGCTGGACACGAAGAGGACAGCGGGGACAGCGAGAGGAAATGGGCTTTCATCGACCGGCATGGTCGTTTCGTCAGACCGCTAAAATATCGGGCGGCCGAGGTCGGCGTGTTTTCGGAAGGCCTGGTTGCGATGGAGGGCTTGCCCATCAAGACCTTCCTCGCCAGCCCTGCCGGCCGCGCCTGCGTCCCGCCTCGAGAAGACGAAAGGGACATGACTGCCGACGAGCTTCGAGCGTATCGGGAAATGCCTGCCGACTGCGGGGCCTACCTCGACAAGAGAGGGAACCTACGCGTCGCCGTTCCCTCCTGCGGCTTCGACGATTCGCCCATGGGATACCGGAGCTTTCGCGAGTTCTCCGGCGGTTTCGCGGAAGTCGTCATGCAAGAGCCGGTGCGAATCGCACCGTTCAAATGCGCCCCTGCCCTGATGGGCACGGTAAGAACCTTCGTCGACCAGCACGGCAGGTTTCAGCCGGCCGCAGAGGTCCTTTTGCGGCGCTCGACCGAAGGTCTGGTTCCGAAATGCGGGAAGGCGAAAGGCGCCCCCGACGCCGCGCCTTTCATCTGGGAGTGAGGATCGGTCCTCCTATGCGTCTTTCCTGCCGCGTACCTGTTCCAGCCGCAACAGCGTGACGGCGACGCCGTCGTGGGTGCGGACGGCGACGTCGAGTTGGTCTTCGTCGGAGCTAGGCGTCCACGCGACCTCGGCGCCTTCGCCTTCGACTTGACCCTGCGACTGCCAGCGCACGGAGAAGCTGCCGGTCACGCCTTCGACCATCGCGACGACTTTGCCGTCCTGCCATCGGCCCGACAGGCGAATTTCCGGGCACAGGCACAGCGGCAGCTCGGTCGACCGCTTGAGGCGCGTGGGCTGCGTGTCGGTCCAGTGCTCGCGTGCGGCCGCATTGCTCCCGGCTGCTTCGTCGGGAAACTTCAGTGCAACCGACGGCAACACGGGCGGATCGAGGGTCATCGGCGGACCGTCTTTCCCGGCGTCCCGCGGACCGGCGTCGGGCGGCAAGGGATCGACCCCCCGATCGGGCAAAAGGTCGCGTGCGCCGCTGTCCGGCGGCAAAGCGTCGGCGACGATGGGACGCTCGACCGACAGATCGCGTTTTGCATCGAAGTCGCCATCAATGGGTTGGACATCGCCCTGCACATCGCCAAGCAAGTCACGCGGGCCAGCATCCGGCGGCAGAGGGTCAACCTCGGCGCGAGCGTCGCGATAGGGACCAGCGTCCGGGGGCAGCGGGTCCGCCACCATCGGTTCGTCGTTGCGGGCACCGCTGTCGGGCGGAAGGGCATCGACGACCATCGGTCCGTCGTTTCGGGCGCCACTGTCGGGCGGAAGAGGATCGTACGAGGTCGGCGGCGGACCATCCGTACGCACCTCTGCTCGCCCACCATCGGCGGCCGGCGCTACCAGGCCTGAGCGACACCCGCTCGATCCCGTCGCCCAAAGCGCGAGCCACCCGGCCATCGCCGCGCCCTGCGCGACCCGCGCGGTCCGATTGACCGACCTGCGCGCCACTCGCACGTCGCCGCGCACGAACTCGGCCATATCCCTTTCCAGCGAATCCAGGGCGGCATGCCAAACCCGATCAGCCGCGGCGATGCGCAGCCCGAACAGCGCGGTCTTGCGTGTGAGTAGCTCGTGGTCGGCCAGGTCGGCGCATGCGGCCACGTCCAACATCTCTTCCAGTAGCTCTGCGGTTTCGACCGTGATCGAGCGCGTGATTTCTTGTGCACGCTCCATCAGGGTCGCGATTTTTCCGTTCGCATCCTTGTAGAAGTGCTCGAGGATCTTGGCCGAGTAGCCGAGGCTCATGTAGCGATTGGCGACGCCGTCCGCGCCAAAATTGCGCTCGCGGAACGCCGACGCGGCCATGCGGAACATCAGCTCGGCGCGGTCGTCGTCGATGCGATAGTCCCAGCCGAGGAAACCACCCCGCATCTTGCCCTGCGCCTGCAAGCGCCGATACATGGGCGTTCCCAGGTACGGTTCGGCCCGGCAGAAGTTCACCGGGATCGACGGACGAGCTCGCATGAAGGCGATGTTCTGCGCGACATCGTCCAAGGCGATTTCCGGCTCGAAAATGAGCAGATTGTAGCAAGCGAAGATCCCCGCCTCGGCAAAGGCATCCAGCGCCGCGCCCATG
>PMLH01000212.1 GCA_003159055.1 Myxococcales bacterium | reverse complement strand
GCAGCGATGAAGGTGTTCCTGTACGCAATCAGAATTGTCCGCGCAGGGTGACACCGCTCGGCCACGACAGCCCCACCGAGACCCGCGACGTGGGCTCATCCACCTTGGACCCACTGGCAATACTGAAATAGAGCGACAATCCGCCAGAGACAACCGCGCCAGCAAGGAATCCATCTGCCACCGCGCTGAGGGTGCGGGTTGTTCTCTGCTTGCTGTCCAACGCCTCACGGGTCACAGGGTAACTCTCGCGGAGCTCTTCGAGGTCCTTGGATGAACGATATGCCATCACGCCAAACACCGCGGCACCCGCCGCGCAGAGTCCGCTGGCGGTCCATCCCAGCCAAACCCGGCTCGATGAATCGGGGTTTGGGCTGGTTTGTCGCCCCTTCTGCACCAGAATGGTCGGCTCGGTCATCGGCTCTGGCGGTCGCAACGAAATTGGTTTGACAATTGGGCGCGCAATGCGCACCACGACGGTTTCCTCGCCGGGGGCGTCCACGACGCGCAACTCAGGCGGGCCCTGCTTCGGGCGAATCTCCAGGCGGCGTCGGCCCACGTTGACCGTCAGCGGAGCGATGGGTGTGTGTCCTACGAGAACGTCGTCGAGATACACCTCTGCGCCCTCCTCGTCGACCAACAACTTGATTTGTCCAACCCGCGGCCGCAGGTGGGTGAGCTCCTGTTGCAGCTCACGTCTGCGTTCAGGCGGAACCTTGTCGCCCCCTTCGGCTAGATAGCGCGTGAACAAATCAATGGCCGCGGCATAGTCGTGCAGCTCAGCCGCAACCCGGCCCAGATTGAAGAGAATCCGAAAGTTGCTCATCAGCTGGTACGCACGGCGAAACTCCACGCCCGCGCCACCGAAGTCGCGCTCTTCGTAAAGCTCGATACCTCGTAGAAAGCACGCTCGAGCGCGCGCGGCCAGATCCCCGGAACCTTCCGTTACCTCGGTGGCTTGGTCAGCCAAGCCGGGTCTTGCAGCGACGAGAAGAAGGACGACAACCGTCGTCGACAACGCTTTCATGGGCCGTACGGATCCTCTCGGTCGATGGCATGGACGAGCCTCGACGGAAGCACCTGGCGCATGGGTGTGTCGAAGACATCCTGTCGTCTGGGCGAGACTATCTCTGTGTTTGTCGCCGAGGCTTGGGCCCTGGCTGGGCGGAACCGCCTTCCGAATGCGGCCGTCGTCCAGGACTTGATCGGATAGCCGACGGTGACGGAAGACGGTTGGCTGCCGGCCCGGGGCTCGTCGACTCGCGGCTCTACCGGCACCAATTCTTGCGGATCTTGGGACGGCGCAGTCGGCCCTATCACCGCTTTGTCGGGCGTCGGCTCGGGTGGGCTCGGGGGCCGGGCAACCAGCGTTGCAAATCGCTCGTGCGCTCCTTCCGGTAACAGGAGTGATCCGGCAAGGCCCGCAGCCCCAAGCGACAGCAGCGCCGCGATCCACGGCAGCCGTCGTGTTCGATGCGCAGGTTGCGGAGGCGGAAGGACAACCTGCGTGATGTCGTCATGCATGGTGGCGAGGAAAGGGCCCGAAGGTCGGCGCTCGTTGGAGCCATCGCAGCGATGCCTGTCGCCGTCCTCGCTGTAGGCGGGCAACTCTTTCTCGGGATTGGCGACGGGCGATCCACCGGGCATTCCGTCGGACGGAAGCGATTGCTGGATCATCGTGCGCGACAGGGCTCGCGATCTGGCGAAGACCCGCGCTACCAGACCGCCCAGCAAGCGAGTTTGCGCGGGCATGGATCCCGTGGAGACGGCAGCGAGATCGGACTCGAACTCGGACGCGCTCGCATAGCGGTCGTTCGGATCGAGGGCAAGCGCTCGCGCACAGATCGCCGCAAGGCCAGGCGGAAATCCCAGACCACGCGGCAGGTGAGGCGGCGGTTCTTGCGACAAGAGACGCTGCATGACTTCGCCGTCGGTCAGCCCATGCCACAAGCGCTGGCCGACTGCTGCTTCCCACAGCATCACGCCGACGGAAAACAGGTCAGCGCGGTGGTCGACCGACTCGCCAACCAGTTGTTCGGGGGCCATGTAGGCCATCCGGCCTTTGATCCCTCGCGCGCGCGGCGGATGCTGACTCATTGCCGATTGGGCAATGCCGAAGTCGATCAACTTCACGGCGCCGTCGCAGGTGACAAAGACGTTCTGTGGACTCACGTCGCAATGGACGATGCGCAGTGGTCTGCCGGAAAGGTCCGCTAATCCATGCACATAGTCGAGGCCCGCAAGCACATCGCAGATGATCTTGAGCGAAAGCGGCAAGCTCAGGCCGCCTTCACCACGCACCCGGTCGAGGATGTGCTTGAACGACTGGCCGTCGAGGTATTCCATGGCCAGGTAGGGAAAATCGCCGTCGTTGCCAGATTCGTAGGCGTGAATCACGTTTGGATGGTGCAGGCACAGACTCAGACGGACCTCGTCGAGGAACATCTGAAAATGTTCTGGATCTCGCGCCAGTTCGGGCCAAAGCCGCTTGATCACCACCGGTTTCGTCAATCCACACGATCCTGGCATCAGCGCCAGGAACACCTCCGCCATCCCGCCCGTCGCAATGCGACTGACCAATTGATAGCGAGGCAGTTCCGGATTGGTTCGCTCCAGCCGGAGCAGACGGGCAGAAGAAGTGGATGCGCCCATGGCGCCTGACTATAGGAATGCGCGCTCTCGCAATTCGTGAAGAAATGGTGACAGTTCGTCGGCGGCTCGATTCTTTGCCCGGAAAATAGGTGCAGTCCTGGAACCACCATGGTTCCAGGACCGCGAGAGGGAGAACCTAAGCCAAGCTAAGCAGAGTTTCTCAAGTGACGGCTAAAAGCTGGCGCCGGCCTGGGCCGCGTTGGTATGGATCAAAGTACCTCCTTTGCGATGGCAGCACCCTACGCCAAGTTCTTTTCCCCAATGGCTACGTTCGCGAAACGGATTTCCAAACCGAGCTCACTACGGGCAAGTGATGCCAGTTGCAGCCCAGCCAGAAGCGCTGCAGGCATAGAGTGTATAGTCGGATCCACAGGCCGATTGCCCGCAGGCCGTGGTGACTGCAACGCCGCCTGGTCCCGTTCCATTGCACTCGCAAACGCCGGCGTCGAGCCCGCACGACGGGCCGGTCATGGTCCAGCCGGAGGCGCCGCAGGCGTACATCTGGTAGTCCGAGCCGCAAGCCGACTCTCCACACGCCACCGTCACGGGCGCGCCGCCAGGCCCTGCGCCGTTGCACGCGCATGGGCCGGCATCAATTCCACCGCATTGGGAGCCCGTCATGGTCCAACCCGAGGGCGTGCAGGCATACATCCGGTAGTCCGAGCCGCAAGCCGACTCTCCGCAGGCCACTGTCACGGGCGCGCCGCCAGGCCCTGTGCCGTTGCACGCGCACGGGCCGGCGTCGACTCCACCACACGGTTGACCGGTCCCCGACCAGCCGGAAGGCCAACACGCGTAGATCGTGTAGTCCGACCCACAAGCCGACTCACCACAGGACACGGTAACCGGCACGTTGCCTGGGCCACTCCCGTGGCATTCGCAGGTGCCCGCGACCAAGAAGCCCAACTGCACACTTGCACCAGCGGCATCGGTCACGACCACTGACACAGTGAAGGTCGGAGCGACTGTGGCGGGAGCCGTCCAAACGATTTGCGACGTGTTTCCACCATCAACTTGGTTCGAAATTACACCCGCGGCGGCCAGCCACCGAAACGTGAGCGTTGCACCTTGGGGATCGGTCGCACTGACGGAGAAGCTCACCCTACCGCCGGCTTCAACACTGGACACAGACTGGACGGTGGCTGTGATGGTGGGTGCCTCGATGGCGGTTGGTTTTCCCACCGGCAAAGTGGTCTGGCCCGTCGTCGAGCCACCGCGCCCGTCGGTGACCGTGACGACGAGGTCACAATGAGCCTCCGAGACGCCAACCGGAAGCGTGAAGCTGGTCACTGAATCGGCCGGGCTTGCAAAGGCTCCGCTCGCACAACTGCTCGTCCACGCATACGTAAGGACATCACCATCGAGATCGGTCGCCGTCACGGCAAGCGAGGTCGGCGAACCCAGCGCGAGGTAGCCCGGCGTTGCGACCACATCCGTGATCACCGGCCAGGTGTTGAACCGGACGGTGACGCCAGCCTGTCCGTGACCATTGCCGGCCGATACCTGGACGACCGTGGACGCCGAGGTTGTGGCACCGTGGGTGTCTGTCACGCTGAGGACAACGGTCTGGTCACCCTCGCTGCGGGGTGCAGTCCACGATGTTGTCGCGGCGGAAGGCGCCGAGAATCCACCGGCGCTTGGACTCGACGACCACGCGAACGTGATGGTGTCTCCCGTATCCGGGTCGTGTGCTGCGGCCCGGGCTGAGATCGTGTCTCCTGGTGCGACGTCGGTCGACGAGAACACCAAGGCGTCGATCACAGGGACGGCATTCTTGAAGGGAACCGGGGTCGTGGTCTGCTGGGCAGTGATGGTAACCGTCGTGACTTTGCCGTTCAGGATCGTGATCCCCGAGGCACCTCCGGCATAGCTGGTGACATTCAAAGCGTCGGTGGCTGCCACGGTGAACACGTAGTTGGTTCCTGCGGGCAGTGCGCCGAGGAGCGCGCCCCAGGTCGCCGAGCTGCCTCGCTGGCTGAGCGCAAAAGTCCTCGGGGTGGGCAGCAAGGGACCACTTACCGTCGCCACGACGCTGGTGACCTCAAGCGTGCCGAGCGAGCGCACGGTCAAATCCACATCGCCCGTCGTCGGACGCCCGCTTCCGCAGGCGGAAAGTGCCACCAAAACCACAAGAATGCCCAGCGAAAGCTGGGAAAGCCTGCCCGTTCTTGGATTGCGCTGAGACATGTCACTCCTCGGTCAGTCCGAGACCTTGATTGGATAATCTAGGACTTCGTGGTCCGGCTTGTGCCACTGTTGTGTAACACTAGTCCAACGCGGGACCGCGACCCATCAGGGTCTGTCACAATTCCGGAACACAAACGTTGCGGCCATATTGCGATCGGGCGCCACCAGGATGCTGTGTAAATGGCGCCATGGGGTTTCCTCGGCCTGACTTTCGAGTCCGAAGACTATTCGCGTTCTTGGTTCTCGTGGGCGCTTGCAAGAAAGGCGCGCCACCGCCGCGCGGGGCCGATCTGTCACCGCGCGAGGTGAGCAAGGATTCGGCGCTCCTCTTTACCTATGTCGAGCCAAGCGGAACGTTCGCGACGACCGATAAGGCCAACAGCATCCCGGAGGTGGCCCGGCAACTGGTGCGGATCATGACCCACGGCAAGGGCGAACCCCCGCGGCGGAACAATGCCTATGTCGAGGTCGTCGATCTGCGCGAATTGCTTGCCAAGGGCAAGACACAGCCGCAGCTGATGTTGCGCGAGGCTTTCGAGACCGGCGCGCTGGCGCAGTTGCCACCAGGCGACTCCTGCTCGCTGGCGGATCCGCACGGCCCACCCTTGGTCGATGAGCCTGGAAAAGCGGGAGGTCCCGACGAGCCACCTGTGGTGATCCTCTACCGGACATCGTGGTGCAAGTCTTGTAATGCGGCACGACAGTATCTGGTTTCCAATCGCGTTCCCTTCACCTCCAAAGATGTCGAGACGGACCCTTTCGCAGCCCAGGACCTTGCGCAGAAAGCCTCGCGCTTCGGAATCCCGGCGGATCGCGTGCCTATCCTGGACGTGCGCGGCCGCTTGTTGGTTGGATACGACAAGACGCGAATGGACGGATTTCTGGCCGACTGGTAGGGGACAAAGGGTGCGGCCCTGGCGCCGATGAAGGCACCAGGGCCGCATTGAGTTTCTAGGCTGGTTGCTGCTGCCGATGGTTAGAAGCGCGCGATGGCGAAGCTGCCACCGTGGTTGACCACGGCCCACGCGGTGTTCGTGGCGGGGTCAACGCCGAAGGTGCCGAGGCCGTAGCCGGCGTTCCAGGCGCCGATCACGAAGGCCGGCGTTCCGCCCACGTTCTGCGCGACAGCGTTGGTCCAGTTGCCCGAGCTGTCCCGCGTGGCCAAGCCGAAGCCGCCGCTGGTGAGCGTCGCATCGCTGACGGTGCTGGCGTCGAACGACATCGACAGGGCGATGGTGTCGCCACTGCTGCTGCCGACATCCGTGGTGCCCCACAGGCTCATGATCGAGCCGTAGGTGGCGCAGGTGCCGGCGGTCCAACCGATGTTCACGGCATGCGTGAGCGCGCGGCTGATGTAGTCCTTGGCCACGCTGGCGTTCGTGCCGGCAAGGAACTTCGCCGTGGTGCCAGCGAAGGTGAAGGGCGTGGTCGGGTAGGAAGCGCCCTCGGCAACCAGGAATTCGGTGCCGTTTTGGCCGTAGCCGAAGGTGTGCTTCTTGGCNNCTTCTTGGCGAAGGTGAAGTTCGGCGTGACGTTGACAGGATAGTTGACGGGGTCCACGCCATCGAGCGGGTACTTGGCGTCCGACTGCCAGGCGCCGTGGGTGTCAGAGTAGAAGTCCACCGTCACGTTCGGTCCATCAACCGTGAAGATGTAGTAGCCGACC
>PMLH01000499.1 GCA_003159055.1 Myxococcales bacterium | reverse complement strand
GGAGTTCCAGCGCAAGAAGCAGCGGGAGCTGGAGGCGGCGAGCAGGGCAGGCGCCGGAGAGGCAAGCCAGCCCACCCAGCGCCGGACGGGCGAAAATGTCGGACGCAACGATCCTTGCCCCTGCGGCAGCGGGAAGAAGTACAAGAGGTGTTGCGCGGGCGAAGAAGACGCGTGACTTCGAACTGACGAATTCGTGGCACATTTCGATCGCCGACGTGTCCAACGGCTGGCGCGGTCCTGCGTACGGCTTCCCCACTGGTACGGTCACGATCAGCACGGTCTACGGTGGGGTGAACGGGACGAGCGCCCTCAGCGTACAGTGATCAGGACATTGCGATGTTCAAAGGGGACTCGGGTGCCGCATCGGCGATGACGTACGCACCGAGCTGGGGCATGTGCAGTCGCGTAGCATTCCTGTGGGTCACGCTGGTTGCCGGCGTCTTGGCGAGCGGCCCCTCCTGTGACTCGCCCTTGAAGAGCCGCCGGGATTCCCAAAATCGTGATCGCTCGAAGGCATGGGCTTCCTTGCGCGAAAGTGTAGTTCCCGGCGCTCGTCGCGGCCAGGAGATCTCGGTCCGGGACCGCGCTGTTCCCGGGCGAGGGTGGTTGCGGAGGCACGGGTCGGTGGTTTCCTTGGCCCCGGCGTGCCGCCGGGCTATCATTGCTCCATGGCAGCGACCGAAAGCGATTTTGACCTGGTATTTGCTGCGCTGGCGAAGCGCAAGGTGCGCTATTTGGTCGTCGGCGGCGTGGCGGTCGTGCTGCATGGGGTTCCGCGTTTCACTGCCGACATCGACCTGGTGCTCGCTCTCGACGCGCCCAACGTCCTTGCAGCCCTGGATGCGCTGGCGGGACTGTCCTACCAGCCACGTGCACCCGTGCCGCTTCAGGGCTTCGCCGATCCGTCTTTGCGCCAAAACTGGATCGAAGAGAAAGGACTCACGGTTTTCAGTCTGTGGAGTCCGGATCACCCGGCCACGGAAGTTGATCTGTTCATCGAGGAGCCGTTCCCTTTCGAAGAGGCCTTCGCGCGCGCCACGCGGGTCGACTTGTGCACGAATCACGTCACTGTGGTCAGCATTGCCGATCTGATCGATCTGAAACGGCGAGCAGACCGTCCGAAGGACCGCGAAGACATCGAGCGGCTGATGGCGCTGGCGGAGGGGGAGAACCGTGGATGAAGCGACCAGGAAGGCAGCTTTCGCCGAGCACGCGCACGGGCAGCAGCGAGCATGGTTGCGGTTGACCTACCGGCAGCGGCTTGATTGGCTCTGGCAGGCCAAGCTGTTCGCCGCTCGGGCGTTGCGAGCGGCCGCGGAGAGGCGCGGGGGTAGGGCTCGTCAGTCGCCGCTGTAGGGTGTGGGCGACTTGCCCGCGCAGGCCCCTGTCCTTCGCCAAGAAGCCGTCCAAGACGCGTGTTTCCCGACGGTGGCGATGAGCGAAAGCGTGTCTGGCCGCCACGGCTTGCCATCGTGCACAATCACAGGATGGTCTCCCTGTTCGTGAACCTCATTGGAGCGCTGCGCTCCGCCCTCCGCACCCGCGCTGACCTCGCCCCGCGTACTTTGCGTACTACCACAAATCCAGAACTCACCTATCTCTGGGCAAGGACGCCCCCGAGCCGAGAGCCGTCCAGCCGCCAAGCATGGGCGAGATCGTGGAGCTACCGGAAGTGGGTGGCCTGCATCACCGCTACGAGCGCCGCGCGGCCTGATCGCGACAAATGTCCGCCGTGCTGACGTCGACATAGACGGCCATTCCTGTGCCCGCGCGACGAGACCGCGTTCGCTCCGACGCGATCACGCGCCCGGCGTGGCCGCTCTCGCCCGCGATCACGCCCGTGGTCGTGCCCATCCACCCAGGCTCGACATCCCGTCGGCGCATGGATAAGAGGTTGGCGAAGGACAGGGGCCTCGACAGCGTGGAGCAGAACATCCACCGGCTGACGCTTGGTCTGACTAGTCATGGTTCCGCAATTGGAATCCGCCGTGGGTACGATCGGTCCCTCGGGCGCCTGGGGCGCATCGGCTGTCCCTCACCACGCCGGTGCCACGTCGAGATTGATCACGACGCCCGAGGCGTCGTCCTTGCTGGCCGAACCGCCTGCGCCGCCATCGCGCGGCCTGCCGAGCCACCACCGTTGCTGCCACCCGCGCCACCAGCGGCGCCAATCTGAGTCGGGACGGTGTTGCAAGCAAGTACCGGCAGCGCGGCGAACGCGCAGGCTGCCCTCGCTATGTCCATAGGTCGAATTGCTGTGTTCCAATTCATGGTTGCTCCCGCGCGCCGCCGTAAAAGTAATAGTCTGCGCTGTAATCGGCGCTCACTTCCGCACCGACCTTGGCGGCGTCGCACGCCGAGGTTGGAGCCCTTCCTTGGACCGTGTTCACGCGCTGGATGTATTCCACCTTCGAGAACAGCCCCTCGCCCTCGTGCGCAGTCGCTTGGACCAAGAGCCAAGGTATTGAATCAGCGCGCGGAGCATCGGCCTCGGCGATCTTCTTTCCGCGAACGCTGCTTCCATCGGTCGATGTCCAATTCGGTCCCTCGCCGTGGGTACCAACCTGATTGCCCTTGGTGTCGAAAAGTTTCGCGGCGGGCGCTTTCAACGCCCAGGCTGGAGCTCCGCCGGCGGCCGCACCGCACGTGTACACCTGCGCCCCCGTCGCGTGAAAGTGCGCAAGCAAGGGGCCCGCGGAAGGAACACGAATCGCCGCCGGCACCTGCTCCGCCGCCATTGCCGTGTCATCCGCGCTCGGGGCCGGATTGTCCGTTCGTTGGTTTGCCGTTGCGCAGGCCAATCCCGACCCTCCCGTCAGGAGAATCAAGGCGCCCAAGCAATGAAATGTACTTGTTCGGCTGATGTTCACTGTCGCACCTCGCTGGGAGAGCCTGACCGACGCCGTCGTGTCGCGCAACTCCAAGGATTCGGGGCGCGAGCGGGGATCGTGGCGATCCTGTTTGGACTGGGGCACCGCCCATTGTCTTGTCACCCCGGCGCACACCACCGCCCCGGGTCTCGATTCCTCGCTGCCTCTGCTCGCTGGCTGATGGTCTTGCGCTTCCGCGCTGGGGGCAGCGGCGGCCATGCTCCGAGCGTCGGTAGTGGCGGGCTACTCCACCGCTGTTCTGCTCTCAAGCTGTCAACCAAGACGCAATGCAAATCGGCGATCCTGTCAAACCGAATGACGCGTCTCGGATATGCTCCGTGAAGACAACAGTGAAGAAAGCAGCCTGACCAAACCGTCCACCAAGTCGGGTCAATTCCTCTTGCTATAGTTCTACATCACCGTACTTTCGACAAGTGGGTCTCTTTATCTGCTCTACGGTGTACTTGAACGTAAATGTCGTTCGGGGAGAACCTTCACTCTCGCTGACAGATATCTTGATCG
>PMLH01000571.1 GCA_003159055.1 Myxococcales bacterium | reverse complement strand
GCCTCACCGCTGTCCTTGGCCAGCTCGTCGTCAAGCGCAGGCACCTTGCGGCTGCGCGTCTCCTTGATGGTCACACGCAGGCTGACGTCCTTCCCGGCAAATGCCTTGACTGGCGATTCGGCCGGCACCTGGTACTTGATTTCCAAGCCCTGAGCATCCACCGGCACCCCGACCAGCCGCTCGCCCAAACCCGGCAGCCCACCCGCGTTTTGGTCGGCCAAGTCGACGCTGATGGTTCGGGTCTTGATCTTGTGGTCGCCGACTTTGCCGTGCACCTCGGCGGTGAGCACGTCATCCGCGACAGTCTGCTTGCGATCTTCCACCACCTTGAACTCGGTGAACTTTCGCTGATAGCCTTCGAGCGCCTTTTCGACCTCCTGGTCGTCGACCTTGGCGGGACGGCGCGAAACGCGGACGCCCGAGTAGTCCTTGGGCGTCACCTGGGAACGGATCTCCACGCGCGCCGAGAACTTCAGCGGCTCGCCCATTTTCAGCTCAAGCTTGTCGATCGTCGGCGGTGCGATGGGGGCGATCTGCTTCTCCTCCACCGCCTGGGAGATGGCCAGCTCGACCACGTCTCGAGCGACATCGCTCTCGACCCGGGTCTTGTACAGCTTTTCGACCACCTGGCGTGGCACCTTGCCGGGGCGGAAGCCCTTCAGCCTTACTTCGCGACGAAGCTTCTCATAGGCCTTGTCGAGCTTGCCGGCCACCTCGGGCCAGGGAACCTCGAAATCGACGCGTTTTTCAACTGGGGAGATGTCTTCAATGGTTATCTGCATGGCGAGCGCCCAAGAATGAAGAGTGGATGCCCGCCACGTCAACCCGAAATGTCGATTTTTCTAATCCGCGTCAATTCCTGCGTGTACTAGGAATTGCCGCTTGCCTTGTTCGGGCGTTGTTGCCACGATACGAAACCTCGTATGGCTGCCGGAAAATTCACACTCGCAGATAGGCTAGGGGCCAAGTCGTTACCGTGCCGGGTACCCGGCTGCACACGGACTTGGCTTCAACTCTCCAGCAAAGCATTTGGCCTTGGACCGGGGGGCTCCGACGGAGATCCCACGACCGAGGGCATGTGCGAACCTTGCCGAGAGAAATCGCGTCGCGTGCAGGACGTACAGCGCAAGTGCGATCGCCCTGGGTGCACAAACACCTGGCTGTGGTCTGCGGCAGCGCAGCTTCAGGCATTTGCCACGGATCGGCCTGCCCCCAAGCGCCTGTGCGAAAGCTGCCAGAGCTTGCTCGACAGCCTGCAGGACCAGGAGATCCCGTGCGCGGTGCCGGGCTGCACGCGAAGCGCGCTTCTGACCAAGCAGGATCAGTTGCTGGCGCAGGGGCAGCCGGAATCCCCGCCCGAGCCGCCGAAGCCGGGTGCCATTACGGTCACCGGGATTCTGTGCGAGCCGTGCGAGCAGGTTTCGCGCCGGATCAAGGATCGCGAAGTCAACTGCGGCATCAATGGCTGCACGCGAAAATGGATCTGGAAGGCCGACGATCAGATCGTCGCGTTCGCGGCTGGCAAGCCCAACGAGCCGCCGCGCCGTATGTGCGACACCTGCCGGGCGAACTTCGGCAAGCTGGCTGATCGCGATGTGCGCTGCCGAACCTCTGGCTGCAAGAACACCTGGACGTGGAACCGTTTTGATCAACTTGACGCCTGCCAGGCGGACAAGTCGCCCCCCAAGGCGCCGTCCCAGATGTGCAAGCGCTGCTTCGATCTGTGGAGCACGCTCAAAGACGTGGAGCGACCGTGCCGACGCTCGAGCTGCAAGGGAACCTGGATGGACAAGCGGGGCGCGCAACTCGCGCGCGCCGTGCGTGGCAAGACCGGCGACCCGTATCCGCACCTGTGCGAGAATTGCGAGAAGGAGCTCGGCGACCTCGAGGATCGCGAGATCTCATGCAGAACCGAGCACTGCCCGGGCACCTTCACCTGGACGCGAGAACAGCAGCTTGCAGCGGGCGTGCGTCCGAAGCTGAAGGATGACCCTGAGACGGCCGCAGGCGAGGCAGCGCAAGCCGAAGCCGCCGCCCCAGCGAACGGCCAAGCTCAGGCGAGCGCACCAGACGCGCATGCGACAGCCACCGAGGCGCCCGCCCCCGCGGATGCGCCTGCCGGAGAAACCGCAGCCCCGGCCGCAGCCGGCCCCGAAGGCCAAGCCGCGCCAGGCAGGAACAAGAAGAACAAGCGGAAGCGCCGACGGGAAGTTCAACCGCCCGAGCGTCGTTGCGCGGCTTGTGCGGAATTCCTGGCCAATCGAAAGACCCAGGAAATCCCGTGCGGCCAGTGCGGCACGCCAATCTTCTGGCCCCCCGAGAGCCAACTGCAAACCCACCTTGGCAACTGGGCGGCGCCCAGCCTGTGCGGCGCTTGCAAGCTGGTCCAGGTCCAGGCGGCCCGTGAAGCGGCGCGGGAAATACTGCGCCATTCGCACCCGCAGCCAGGAGCGAGCGAAAACGCCACCCCAGCCGAGCCGGCTGCACCAGAACGCCCGGCCGAGTAGTCGCGGCCTTTGGCCAACCAGGACATAGGTCCGTCGCAGTTTTGCGACCGCGGCAGTGACATCCGGGGTGTTTTCGGCGAGGATTGCACTCCGGAGAATGGTTGTGCGGTCTTCGTTTGTCGGTCGATTGCTCCTAGGAGCCTGTCGCGGTAACCCGGACCGAGCGTGGCGGAGTGGTTACCGCGACAGGCTCCTAGCCGCTGTCGTGGTTGGCTTCGCAGCGCTGTCCGCCGGGTGCTTCCGGTCGAAGATGTCAACCGCGAAGAATTGCAAGCCGGGCAGTCCGGCCTGTACGTCTCCGGCAGACGGAGCCAAGGACGCCGCGCCGGCCGGCAGCAGCGGCGATGGCACGAACGAAGGCAGCAGAGACGGCGTCACCGATGCCTTGGCCGACCGACGCGTCGACCTGCTTGGAGTGACCGATGGCCCACGCGACCTGCGCGACAGTCCACCCGATCTCGGACCGCCTTCCGGGGACGGGCCTCGGGATCTGCTGGGCGACGCACCCTCGGACGCCAATCGCGACGGACCCTCGGATGCAAACCGCGACGGCCCCTCGGACATCCGGACCGACATCCTGCTCGACGGTCGCCGTGATGTGCCCGGCGAGCGAGGCCCCGAGGCTCCCAGCTGCCGAAGCCAAGAGATCTGCGGCAACGGCGTCGACGACGACTGCAACGGACTTGCCGACTGCGCCGACCGTGCTTGCCAGAGCGACCCGTCTTGCATCGACCGGAAGAAAGAAGTCTGTGATAACCGCGTCGACGACGACGGCAATGGGCTTGTCGACTGCAACGATCCCGCGTGCTTCGGCGACAAGGCCTGCGTGGTTCCAGGGACAGAGATCTGCAACAACAACCTCGACGACGACGACGACGGCCTCATCGACTGCAAGGATCCGGATTGCACCGGCGCCCCAAGCTGCGTCGTTCAACCAGGCGACGAAATCTGCGACAACGGCAAAGACGACAACGGGGATGGTCTGGTCGACTGCACGGACCCCAAGTGCAAGACCTTCCCGGCGTGTCTGCAGGCCGCCTGCGTTGCCGACGTCGATTTCGGCACCATCGCTTCGTCGGGAGACTCGGTCACGCGCACCATCTCGACCGTCGGGGCAACCGCGACCTACAGCACCTGTGCACCTCCGGGCGGCGTTGCACGCGTCGCTGGTTTCAGCCTCGCAGCCAGCGCCGACGTCAGGCTCGACTTTGGCCAGAACACCGGCTCGGCGCACGTGGTGGCGCTGTTCCGCGCCGGCGTCGGGCAGACCTGCGATCAAAATCCGGTCGACTGTCTGAAAGTCGGCGACAAGGCCAGCGCCACGCAAACCTTCAACGCTCTTCCACAGGGAAGCTACTGGATCGCCATCCAGTCCTACCCTGGCACGACCGGCACGACGACCGTCACGCTGTCGACGGGCAAACCGGGAATCACCGAGATCTGCGACAACGGCAAGGACGATGATGGCGACGGCGCCATCGACTGTGCCGATCTCGACTGCGCCAGCGCGAGCGCATGCAACCTGTGCGTGGCGGACGTCAACCTGGGTACCATCGTGCTGGGCGGTTCGTCCAAGTCGGCCACCTTCGACACCAGCAACGGCAGCAACCGCTACCACCCGAGTTGCGCGGGTCTGTCGACCGGCAAGGATATGGTGGTGAGGTTCTCCGTGAAGGAAACCGTCGGCATCACGCTCGACTGGACGCAAACCGGCGATCACATGTACGGCATCTTCTCGGTGCCCACCCAGGGTGCCCGTTGCGACAATGACGAGCATGGCTGCGCCGACATGCAGGCGCGCAGCTACGGCACGACCAATTGGTCGTACTTCGAGCCGGGCGACTTCCTGCTGATCTTCAAGGCGAGAGCGCCTGGACAGGAAGGGCAGATCCGAGTCACGCTGACCGCGTTCGCCAACCGCCAAGTCGAAATCTGCGACAACCAAATCGACGACGACGGCGATCACCTGGTCGACTGTGACGACCCGGACTGCTTCGGCATGGCGAACTGCAACGCCCCACTGTGTGCGACCGACGGCGATCTCGGCAACATCGACGTCGGAGGAACTGTCAACGTGCACGTCGACCTCGGCGGCGCAACCCAGGTCTTCAAGAGCGACTGTGGAAAGGGCGACGGACGCGGCCGGGCCTATCGCCTCAATCTGCTTTCGCCGCTGGAGCTTGATGTGTCCTGCACCCAGACGGGCGATCAGGTGTTGCAGTTTTCGTCACACCTGGCTCCACTCGATCAGTGCGACGCGCACCTGGTGACCTGTGCCGATCCGGCAACCCTGCCGGGCGGCTGCAACTTCGGAATCCCCGCCATGCA
>PMLH01000523.1 GCA_003159055.1 Myxococcales bacterium | reverse complement strand
AATCCGCACCATCGCTTCTGGGCGTACCAGAGCAACCAGAAGTTTCCACACGCACCGCCCGGCGCCGTGTCCGGCGGCCCGAACTCCGGCTTGCAGGATCCCTACGTCAAGGCGGCGAGGCTCATTGGATGTCCGGCGGAAAAGTGCTTTGCCGACAACATCGAGGCCTGGTCGACCAATGAAGTCGCGATCAACTGGAACGCGCCTTTTGCCTGGGCCCTGTTCTACCTGGACGAAAAGGGCGCGGCGGCCAAGAGCGCGAAGTAGGGGCAGTCGGCCAATGCTGCGCCGATGACGCCGACCGTGTTGGCCGTGGTGGTCGCTGGTGGGCGAGGTAGAATTCAATCCGATGGCGCCTCGTAAGACAACCAGCAGCGATCAGCCGGACGCGAAGGGCGGTTCCCTCGATGAGGACGAGCGGCGACTGTTCGAGCGGGAGTTTGCTGACGTGCGGCCCTGGCGACGCGGCGCAAATCGGATCTCTTCGGTCGACTTTGAAGCAAGCCCGGACGCGGTTGGCCGCAACCGCCCACCCGCGACCGGTCGATCACCCCAGCAGTACGACCGTGACCTACAGGTTGAGCCGCAGTCCGATGGCGTGGTCGGGACGGCTTTCGGCGTTTCCAAGGAGACGGTGGCCGCTCTCCGCCGAGGCCAGTTCAGATTCGAGGCTCGCTGCGATCTGCACAGGCTTCACGCCGAAGCCGCTCGGCAAAAGCTTCATGTCTTCGTCGAAGAATGCGTTCGCAGAAACATCCACGCCGCGCTGGTGATCTGCGGTCGTGGCCTGCATTCAGGGCCCGACGGGCCGGTTCTTGCGACGGTGGTGACGGAAGCCCTTGGGCGTGCCCCAACCGGTCGGCACATCCTTGCATTCACGCCAGCGGCGGCCGAGCAGGGCGGCCAGGGCGCAGTGGCGGTTCTGTTCCGTCGCCGCTCGCCTGGAAAACTCTAACCGCGCCTTCATTTCCGCTCGGCGCAGACGCTTCCGGGGGGTAGATTTCTGCGCATGCCGACGCAACCTGCAATCACTCCCACACCAGCTCACCGTGTTCTCGCCGACAAGATTCTGGGCACGGGCCGTGTTGCCGGCGAATCGATGATCACGGGCCCGCTGCCTTCGCCCGATGAGATTGCCTCCATCGTCGACGACTTGTTGTCGGTCGTTCTACCCGGCACGCGACGGACCCGACTCGTCGAGGAATTTTCCCATGACGATGCCAGGCTCCGGCTGGCCGAGGTGCTGGCCGATTTGGAAAAGAGACTTGCGGAGGCTCTTTTCTTGACCCTGCACCGGCGCCACGTGGGAAGGGGTGGCGGCCACGATGCATGCAAGCGCAGGGCGCGCGCCATCACCGCACGGACCCTGGCTGCCCTTCCCGAGCTGCGTGCGCTGCTGGCCCAAGACGTCCAGATTGCCTACCAAGCAGATCCCGCCGCCACGGGCACCGACGAAGTCATCGCCTGCTATCCGGGCCTCTACGCAATCGCAATCTATCGTGCTGCCAACCGCATCTTGCGGGAAGGTGGCGAGCTTCTGCCGCGCATGATGACCGAGCACGCCCACGCGCGCACCGGCATCGACATTCATCCGGGGGCCGGCATCGGTTCGCCGTTCTTCATCGACCACGGAACCGGCATCGTCATCGGCGAGACCACCCGCATTGGCAATTCGGTGCGCATCTATCAGGGCGTCACGCTCGGGGCGCTGTCGCTCAAGCGGAAGAAAGCCGAGGCACAGGCGAAGGGAGGCAAGCCGGTTGTGCCGCAACGGCATCCGACCATCGAAGACGACGTCGTGATCTATGCCAATGCAACCATCCTCGGCGGCGACACGGTGATCGGCAAAGGGGCGATGGTCGGCGCCAATGCTTGGATCACGTATTCGGTGCCTGCTGGTCGGCGCGTCGGCGGCGGCTAGCTCCAAGTCTGCGACCATGGCGATTTCGGAACGGCTGATCAAGCTGCTCGGCGAAGTTTCTGCCGAGATTCTTCAGGCGCAGAAGCCAGTGCGGGTGATCCCAGCGCTCGCGTGGCCGGACGAGATCGAACAGGCGTTTTTCGCCAGCGGTGCGACCCTGCTGCCCAAGCCCGGCTACAGCGTTGCGCCTGGCGTTGCCGAGTCGCTCGCGATGTTCCAGTCGCTCGCGGCACGCCTGCGCGGCGAGAACGAAATCGAGCGCTTCCTGCGCGAGACCTGCGTCGCGATGGCAACCGCCGCGCGCATGCTCCTTGCCGTGGGAACCAAGGACTTCTACTACCATTCGGTCGAGTTGTACGGGCGGCCGGGCAGTCTCTCGTCCGATCGCAACACCACCAACCTGGACCTTGCCCGGCATTTCGAGCAGGTGGTCGCCAGCTTCTCGCCGCCGTTGTCATCGGTCGATCAGCCCAGCTACGGCGCCGAGGAAGCCGCGCAAGTCCTGCGTGACCGTTTTGCTCAGTTCTTCACCGATCACCCCGTCAAGGTGAGGGTCGTGGATCGCCTGGCCGCGTCTGCGTCGAGCACCGGTGAGGAGATTCGCCTCAAGTACGATGCGCGCTTTTCCCAGCGCGACCTGCGGCAACTGGAGTATCACGAAGGCCAAGTGCACATGGCGACGACTCTCAACGGTCGGGCGCAACCAGTGCTTCCCTTCGTGGGGGTTGCTTCCCCACGCACCACGCGCACGCAGGAAGGCCTGGCAGTGCTCACGGAATTCATCACGGGCTCGACCAGCCTGTCGCGCGTGCGGCGCCTGTGCGAAAGGACGCTGGCCATTCACCTGGCCGAGGAAGGCGCCAGTTTCGTCGACGTCTATCGCTTTTATCGGGACCGCGGCAGCGACGAGCACACCGCGTTCGATTGTGCCCGACGGGTGATGCGAGGTGGGCTGGTCGAAGGTGGAGCGCCCTTCACGAAGGACTGCTGCTACCTCGACGGGCTCTTGCGGGTCACCAACTTTCTGCGCATCGCCTTGGTCAAGGGCCAAAGCCAGATGGTCAGGCTGCTGTTTGCCGGCAAGCTGGCGGTAGACGACATCCCGCTCTTCGACCGACTGGCCCGAGAAGGCCTGGTGTCCGAGCCGCTGTACTTGCCGAAGTGGGCGAAGGACCTGTCCTACTTGACGGCCTTCATGAGTTACACGGCGTTTCTCGGCCGCAGCCAACTTGCCTCGGAAGAGCGCCGACTGGAAGACCAGATCGCCCGGGCCGAAGCGGGCATGGAATAGCACCGCCTCTCTGTGCGCCAGGCATGACTACCACATGACTACCGAGGTCAAGGGGCAATGAATCCGATCTGGTTGCCGCTGCCGTCATTCAGCCCATTGCCATGCTCGGCAAACCAGAGATTGCCGTCGGGGCCGGTCGTAATGCCAGCGGGGTAGCTGTCCGGCATCGAGAGTGAGAATTCTGTGATGGTTCCGGCTGGGGTGATGCGGCCGATGTTGTTCCCGTTGTATTCCGTAAACCAAAGATTGC